>JBNMFK010000042.1:0-17754 GCA_051269965.1 Algoriphagus sp.
AATCGCCTTTATCTATTTTAAATACGCTAATGTGTTGACTAATAAATTCTTAAGTAATTTAAGGGACTTAGCATTCACCACCGAGGCTAGATTAAAACTTAGAGACTTCTTCTAATGCCTTCACGGTATTTTGCTTATCACCTGTTTGCTTTGAGCCTTCACCAAGCTTGTCATAAGTATTGATATTTTACGGATTATTCTTAACATTTAACTCAAAAGCTTCACTTGCCTTATTTCTGCTCTAAAAGGCTGGTAGCTAAATGCATTTAATTGATTGGTATTCGCTAGGGTCACTGCGTTGTCAATCAAAGCACCTGCCTCCCTGATTTTATCCATCAGCTTTTAAGATCGTTATTTTCATACTTAGGTTTTGAAATATCTTATGACTGAAATTTTGACCAGCTATAGCCGCATCTATCCATTTTAGAGCTCGCTCATACCTACCAGTACCCAAGCATATCCAGCTGCTTGGTCCCCCCTTTATCTAGGAAATCTAGTGCTCCTCGTAAGTTAGCCCTCAATTTCCTCCATGACTAATTCAAATGGAGCCATACTTATTTTCATTGGGTGCCGTTCTTATTCCACGTTACGATGGGGTGGTTCCATCAGCCCTCGTTTCTGTAAATTCTAGAGTCCACGATGTGTCGCATCAACCATTTTCACGTCTAAAGCCAAGGTATATTTACTCTTATCACAGAAATAACTACCCCATATCGCTTTATTAGACCTTACACTTGCATCATCAGACACCTTTGGATCATGTATATCCTATACGTTCCTGCAGCTAAGAGGACCTTCAATTTTGCGGTCATGCGGAAGCGTAATCAGTCTGTTTTCATTTGTACCAGCTCTCCAAGGCATTTCTTTAGACCTTCCATCATTATTAGCCGACAATCTATAAGGCACTAAACCGTCTCGCATCTCTCTATCGTTTGACTTTGGTATGAAATACCCCCTCGATGGGTAACTGTGGCCAACTGACTAGCCTGAGCAAGAAATTTTAACTGAGCCTGCGTGTCTATAGGAGCAGAAAAAAGACGACTAATTGGCAAAATTTGTGTTTTATTTCACGTTTATTTAAGCTTAATGATATAAAAAGATACCAGAATGATTTTTAAGTTGCTCCAAATTCCAACACAATAAAGCTATTACTTCGCCTACTGAAGACTCATTTTTATCCAGTTACCATTCTTTTCTGCTATATTGTTCTCCTTAACGCGAACCCAATGAAAAAAATATTCGGTTTTTTCATAGCTCTTTTAATTATTGGAGCTTGTACCAATAAGCCTATCTCAAGTAAGAATAGCAATCGAATGAAAGCTGATATCGTAGATGATGGCTTTACGACTAAGAATTCGCGTTCTAATGCAAGTTCGGCAAAATCTGTAGAGACCGAAAATGATGAAATAACACTTGAAAGCTATTTGAGAAGGGTTCCTGGAGTTAATATAAGCGGAACAGGGTATAACGCAAGAGCGACTATCAGAGGGGTTAAAACTATGTACGGGGCAAAAGATGCTCTTTTTGTTGTTGATGGCGTCCCATTGACTGGTGGACTCGGACAGGTCGCTGGTCTAGTTCAAGTAAGAGATATAGACCGCTTAACAGTCCTTAAGGATGGTTCTTCTACCGCCATATATGGTGCCAGAGGAGGCTCAGGCGTCATAGTCATCAAAACTAAAAACAAATAAAATTGTTATCTGAGTACCTTTCAGCCTTAATGCGTGACCATTAAGAAGAATTTGGTCTCATTATTGTATTCTATGTTCTCATATAAATTTCCTAATAGTATGACTTTAAAAAACACTTTGTATCTGGCTCTCGGAATGGCCTCTGTGAGTATGCTTGCTTGCAAGTCTAACGGCGGAAACCAACCTGCAGAAAAAATGGGCTCCGTAGCAGCGGTAGCTTCTTCCTCAAATTATCAACCGAAAACGGTTGTTCACCCACCTACAAAACTTGGTAATTTGATGAATTTAGATACGCCAACATCAGGTAATTTTCAAGCCTCCGCAGCGGGTTATAATCCGGCTCATGGACAGCCTGGACATACTTGTGATTTGGCCGTAGGTGCTCCCCTAGGTGGGTCTAGTGCTCCGCAAGCGTCCCCTGCTGCTGCTCTTGCACAAACCTCTAGTCCTAATTTCAAGGTAGATGCTAACACAAAATTAAATCCAGCACACGGAGAACCTGGTCATGACTGTGCTGTAGCCGTAGGTGAGCCACTTTCTAGTGCTGATCTTAGCAAAGCTGCTGCAACACCTGTTCCCTCAGGATTGGGCAGCTTAGTGGAGCCTGTACCAGCTAGCATAGCTGCACCAAGCCTAACGGCTCCCGCAATAGGAACACCAAACTTGAAGGTAAATACAACAGGGACAGTTGGAGCAAAAATAAATCCAGCACACGGCCAACCAGGACATGACTGTGCCGTAGCCGTAGGTGCTCCACTTCCAGGATAAGATTTAGCGTTTAGCTGTAAAGAGGAATCACTCTCGTTGGTTCGAAAAGGATTTTTGGATTCGGCAGTATTAACCATATGCTTCCCCTGTTTCAATCCCCCATTTCGGTCTATGCGACTGTGGAAGGGATGCCATCAGGCTTACTTTATGAAGGAGAAACTTTGGTAGACTTCTGCTGGAGACGCTTTAAAAAACGATGTTGATTGCCTAAGGAAGTAAAGCCGCTACTCAAACACAAAGACGGTTTTTCAGGTGAGTATTTTAGAGTACAGTTGTTCCACTTATCTTTGCTTATTGAAAACATATTTCATCATTACCTGCTTTAGCTCTTAAAGCGAGTGCTTTTATTGAGGTTTACTCTCTTACGGAACATTTTGAAATTTTCTTGTTTTACTACCCCGTTTCAGTATTTCTTTTTCAAACCCCAGGCATCAATCCTATAGCAGATAACCATCACTTGCCACGATTAAAAATTTTCTACAGTAACAGTAAGAACATCTTTTTTGGCCAAGATGAAGAACTTCGATAAGTGGCGTGAGCTCAATTTAAATATCTAATACCTAACGGTGGACAGCTAATGTCTGTAAACAAAGAGCTTTGACAAAAGGGTTAAAAGAATGGGCTATGTTTTCTTAAAACCTTTTTACAGGAAAGAACATCTATCAACGTCAGAACTACCAAATTACCCACAAAAAAACCTTCTCAATTTCTTGAGAAGGTTTCAATAAAGACCAACTAAAAGCTCTTATCTCATTCTAAAGTGAGAGAATGCTTTGTTTGCGTCTGCCATTCTGTGCACATCGTCTTTTTTCTTGACGGCTGCACCTTCGCCCTTAGAAGCGGCGATGATTTCACCAGCTAAACGTTCTGTGATCGTTTTTTCACCACGCTTTCTTGCGTAGCTAATAAGCCATTTCATACCCAAAGACTGACGTCTTTCAGCACGAACTTCGATAGGCACCTGAAACGTAGCACCACCTACACGACGGCTTTTTACTTCTACAGATGGCGAAACATTATTTAATGCTTTTTTCCATGCTTCAAGACCATTTTCCTCGGTTTTTTTCTCAACCAATTCTAAGGCACCGTAAAAAATGCTATATGACAAGCTTTTTTTACCTTGAATCATCAAATTGTTTACAAATTTGGTCACGATAGTATCTCTGAACTTTGGATCAGGTAATACGTAACGTTTCGGCGGTTTTCTTTTTCTCATTTCTCTGTTTTTTTAATGAGGTTTCGTTTTTTAAAAAACTAATTCACATTGCACACTTTGTGCAACATTACTTCCCTGTTTATAATTATTGGTATTGCTACCTTAAATTTAAAACAATGGGGACTACTTCTTAGGAGCTTTTGGTCTCTTAGTACCATACTTAGAACGGCCCTGCATACGACTTGCTACTCCTGCGGTATCCAATGCTCCACGAACGATGTGATAACGTACACCAGGAAGATCCTTAATTCTACCACCCCTTATCAATACGATAGAGTGCTCTTGTAGATTATGACCTTCACCCGGAATGTATGCGTTCACTTCCTTTTGGTTTGTAAGTCTCACACGAGCTACCTTTCTAAGTGCCGAATTAGGCTTCTTAGGAGTAGTCGTGTAAACACGTGTACAAACGCCACGACGCTGTGGGCAAGAATCCAATGCAGGAGATTTTGACTTATGCTTAAGCTGCTCTCTTCCTTTTCTTACTAACTGTGATATAGTAGGCATTGCAAAAATTAAAAATGTTATAAAATATATTGTCCCTGAAAAAGGGATTGCAAAAGTACGAATTATTATTTTAAAATGTAAATGCTATTTTAAAAATATGGGATGAATGTAAAAGGCTCATGCTAAACCTATTGATTATTGTATTTAGTCGCCCTTTTGAGAGACGCTATAATCTCCTCTTCAAAACCTAGCACGGTTTCATAAACGAAGTGACAGCGGTATGGAGAATCAAACTCCTCAGAGACTTCTAGATACATCTTATGCGAGAAGCCTCCATTTTGGTCATTTGGTTTTTCAATGATTCTGACCGGCTGATTCGCTTTTGTTTTGAAGTATTGTGGATGTGTTAGGTAGCCTAAAGGAGTACAATCATAGGGAATGAAGCCATCACTTCCATAAAAACTAATATTTCGCTTTGACCATGGCCTTAGTGTTTGATAGAGCCACTTGTTTTTTTCATTGCCACTCTTCAGAAAGGCGTAGTCTGTTTCTCCAAGAAAAAGACTTTTACTACTTTCAAAGCCCGCTAAAACAACTTTGACTCCACTCTCTAAAACTACTTTAAATGCTGCTACATCCATTTCGAAATTATAATCTGGCATGATGGTTATCCCTAAACCGGCTACAAATTTAGTATTGGGACCTCTGCCTGCACAAAAAATAACTTCATCAATCTTTGAAGCCAATTCAGGATGCTTATTTAGTAGAATGGCGATATTGGTAGCGGGACCTAAGGCTAAAATGGACAAGGAACTCATCTTAAGAGCTCTTGCCAATGCTCGTGTAGCTTCATTTTCGAGGTTCAGGTTCCCGCAAGTGTCTGCACCTTTAAATAAGAAGTGGTCTTCATCAGCCGCATACCATTTGAGAAGCTTGTCGCTTACTTCATAGCCATAATCTACATTGGTGATCAAGCTAATGCCCTTGATTTCTAATTTGTCTTGGTTTTCAATAGCCATCAAAAGGGCTATGCCATCATCTACTTCATTGGCAGCAAACCCCTTAGGATTCCCGATCATGATATCCGTATCTATCCAGACTTTTTTCTTCTGAGCAAAACCAATGTTTTGAAACAAAAAAACAAGAAGAACCACTAAGGTACCTTTCATTTATGCTTCGCCAATGGGTCCTCCAAAATTCATTGGAAACGGAATGGCGTCTGTATTCTCTCTAATTTCGCCAAAATTATTTTCGTACTTCTCAATGTTTTCTTGGAGAGCCTGCAATAACCTTTGAGCATGGTCAGGAGTTAAAATTATCCTTGATTTTACTTTTGCTTTGGGCACGCCAGGCATCAAACGTATAAAATCAATAACAAACTCCGAATTTGAGTGGGCTATCATCGCCAAGTTAGCATAAACACCTTCTGCCATTTCATCAGAAAGCTCAATGTTAATTTGCTGATCTTTCTTTTTTATTTCTTCTGCCATTCTTTCTTATTCTTTATTGGTAATTATTATTTCAAACTTAGTGAATGTTTTCATCCTCAAGTGAAACTACGTCTATAAATTATTTAAAGGGTCCTTTTGATTTATAACTTGAAGGACTGCTGGTATTTGCAATTTTATACTTTCAACGATAGTTCTTTTCTCAAATTTTATTGTTTACTTTTGCACGCCGAAAACAAAAACGTGACTTTATGCTCTATAACTGACATAAGCACGTTGATAGTCAGTGATTTAAGTTGATTTAGAAATTAGTTAAACATTCAATAAATGGCTCGCGATTTAAAATTTACAAGAAACATTGGTATTGCCGCACACATTGATGCAGGTAAGACCACAACTACTGAACGAATCCTTTATTACGGAGGAGTAAGTCACAAAATTGGTGAGGTGCATGATGGTGCTGCAACCATGGATTGGATGGAGCAAGAGCAAGAAAGAGGTATTACGATTACTTCTGCAGCTACTACGCTAGACTGGAAATATGAGGACCAAGATTATCACATGAATATCATTGATACTCCTGGTCACGTGGATTTTACTGTAGAAGTAAATAGATCGTTACGTGTTTTGGACGGATTAGTATTTTTATTCTCTGCCGTAGATGGCGTAGAGCCCCAGTCTGAAACCAACTGGAGACTAGCCAATAATTATAACGTGGCTCGATTAGGCTTCGTGAATAAAATGGATCGTCAAGGTGCAGACTTCTTGAACGTTTGTGCTCAGGTTAAAGAAATGTTAGGAAGTAACGCCGTGCCTCTTCAGTTACCTATTGGCAACGAGGAAGACTTTAAAGGTGTTGTGGACTTGGTTTACAACAAAGGTATTGTTTGGAACGAGGAGGATAAAGGAATGACCTATACGGTAGTACCTATTCCTGAAGACATGAAAGAGGAAGTGGCTCATTGGAGAGAGCAGCTATTGGAATCTGTGGCCTCTGCTGATGATTCCTTAATGGAAAAGTATTTTGAAGACCCAGAGTCAATTTCTGTAGCGGAGATTATCAATGCTCTAAGAATTGCTACCATCAGTATGGATATTGTTCCAATGCTTTGCGGTTCTGCCTTTAAGAATAAAGGTGTTCAAACCATGCTCGATTATGTGATGGAGCTTTTACCTTCTCCTCTAGATAGAGATGGTATCATGGGTACTCATCCTCAAACTGAAGAAAAAATTAAGCGTCTTCCAGACAGCAGCCAGCCCTTTTCTGCTTTAGCATTTAAGATTGCTACAGACCCGTTTGTTGGCCGTCTTTGCTTTATCCGTTCTTACTCTGGTACATTACCTTCTGGATCATATGTCTTGAACAACAGAAATGGTAAGAAAGAGCGTATTTCTAGAATATTCCAAATGCACGCTAACAAGCAAAATCAAATTGACGAATTGCAAGCTGGTGATATTGCTGCCGTAGTAGGATTTAAGGATATCAAAACTGGTGATACGCTATCGGATGTTGATCATCCTATTGTATTTGAATCAATGAATTTCCCTGATCCTGTAATTGGATATGCTATTGAGCCTAAGAAAACAGCTGATCAAGACAAATTTAGTAATGCAATAACCAAGCTTATTGAAGAAGATCCTACTTTACAAGTGGAGACGAATGAAGAAACAGGGCAAACTATCATGAAAGGTATGGGTGAGCTTCACCTGGATATCATTATTGACAGAATGCGTCGTGAATTTAAGGTAGAAATCAACCAAGGTGCTCCACAAGTAGCTTATAAAGAGGCTTTAACAAAGACTTACGAAGGAAGAGAAGTTTACAAGAAGCAATCTGGTGGTCGTGGTAAGTTTGCAGACATTGTTTATACAATGGGTCCTATAGATGAGCCCGAAGAAGGAAAAGAGGCAGAGCCAGGTTTACAGTTTCAAAACAAGGTTGTGGGTGGTGCTATCCCACGTGAGTTTATTCCATCTGTAGAGAAGGGTTTTAGAGAGTCAATGAAAAATGGTCCTTTAGCTGGTTTTCCAGTAGATACCATGAAAGTTACTCTAATACACGGTTCTTTCCACGATGTGGATTCTGACTCATTCTCTTTTGAAATGGCGGGTCGTTTGGCCTTCCGTAATTCAGGTAAAGAAGCTGGTGCCAAATTATTAGAGCCCGTAATGGCTGTTGAAATTTTGACGCCAGATGAATATACGGGTCCTATCACAGGAGATATGAACCGTAGAAGAGGTATCATGAAAGGAATGGATACAAAGCAAGGTTCTCAAGTAATTAGGGCTTCTGTACCTCTTTCTGAGTTATTTGGTTACGTAACAGACTTAAGAACTATTTCTTCTGGTCGTGCTACTGCCAACTTGACGTTCTCTCATTATGATTTCGTTCCGCAAAGCCTTGCAGAAGATGTAATCAAGAAAGAGAAAGGCGAATAAGCTTATTCAGACTTGACATATTAAAAAAGGCGGCTTCCATTTGGAGCCGCCTTTTTGTTTTCATAAAATACTAAATCCTATTTATTAGCCTATTGTCTTCTGGAATGTCATCCAGAGCTCCTAACTCCAATCCCATCCTAAGGTATGATGGAGTGTCCTCAAAATCCTGCTTAATTTTCTCATTTTTGGAAAAGGAAACCACGGTCTCTCTTAATTTCTCTTCAGCAGCAAAAAGGCTTCCCTGATTATATGCGACGGTCACAGATTTCCTTTTGGATTTTGGTCTTTGACTCGCAATCCCTGGCATCCCGAATGTTCCAAAAGGACTTTCCTCCACCGAATGTTCCATTTCGAGTACAGGTTCCTTTCTAATATCGCCCTTATCCGCACCAAAATCTGTAATACCCGCAGCCACAATTGTCACACGGATTTTATCTTTCAAAGATAGGTCTATTGAATAGCCATGTTTTACAATTTTAGCCTTGGTCTTTATTTCATTCTCAATAAAACGCATGATCATGGCCTGATCACTCATTTTGATTTTATACTCTGGCTTCTCGTCTGAATAGCATATAGAAACCAGAAGTCTCTTTGACCCTTTAATGTTATTACGATACAGTAAAGGAGACTTTAGAGCCTCTTCTACGGCTATTTTTGCTCTATCTACACCAGAAGCCTCCGCCATACCCATAACCGCCTGTCCAGCGTTTTTAAGTACCGTTTTTACATCTGCATAATCTAGGTTTATAATGCCCGGTCGAGTGATTAACTCTGCTATGCTTTTCACACCGTTCGCTAAAATAGCATCTGCACGCTCAAATGCTTCCTGAATATCCATGTCATGAAATAGATCCTCCAAACGGTCATTCTTCACAATAAGTACAGTATCGCAGTGTGATTTCATCTTTTCAATACCCTCAAGAGCCTGCTCGATTTTCTCTGTGCCTTCCCAGCTAAAGGGATCTGTTACCACACCTACGGTTAGCATTCCTTTTTTCTGGGCAATTTCAGCAATCACCGGAGCCGCTCCAGTGCCTGTTCCTCCTCCCATACCAGCTGTAATAAATACCATCTCTGTGGGCTCATTAAAAAGCTTATGAATGGAATCTTGACTTTCTAGGGCAGCTTGCTCACCTACAGACGGAATAGCACCAGCACCAAGGCCTTTTGTAAGCTCCGCTCCAAGCTGAAGTCTTCTTATTTCAGAAGGTAAGGTCTTCAGTACTTGGAGATCTGTGTTGGCCGCTACAATATTGACATCTTTGATACCCATTTTATGAAGCGTTTTGACAGCATTACCGCCAGCACCTCCTACGCCTATTACAGTGATAATATTGGGCATATCTGATTGGAAATCTAGTCCATAGTCTTGAGTATATAGCATAATTCTTTTTTTAGGGTCCTAGCACTTAATTATAAGTCTGTCTTAATTCTGGATCATCTAGTCGTCCTAAAAGAGATGAAATAGGATTATTTTTAAAAAATGAAAGAGGCATTTTTCTTTTTTCTTTCAATGCCTTAGTCATTGGAAGTCTATCGTCGAATGGTTTTAGAGCAGAAAGCATAAGACCAATGGCGGTAGCGTATTTAGGGTGAGAAAGTTCAAAAAACGTGTTTTGATCAATATTCCTTACCGCATCTGCCACACGTACTATAAGGGGGGAGAATGTTTTTTCAAAAATCATTTTTACTAAGCCTTCTCTTCCTATGGCACCTGAAACCATAACCCCATTTCCAAGAACGCGAGCATAATCACTCGCAATAACGTTTGAAGCAATAAGGCCAATAATTTCCTTGAGTCTACTCTCTATAACAATGGCCACCGAATGCATCAACAACTGTTTTGTTGGCAAACCATCTCTCCCTTCTATTTCTAAGACTTCATTTATCTCTATCTCCTTGCTAGGTTTATCACAGCAGTTCATAAAAACACCTTCCGCTTGTTTTTCAGAAACATTAAAGGCCTTTACCAAATCTTTTATAATCGCTAAAGAGCCTACCGGCAAGACCTGCGTATATCTTAAACCAAAATCTTTGAAAATTGAAATCTCGGTTAATTGTGAACCAAGATTAATAAGTAAAATTCCATTTTGCCTGTCTTCTACCGATAAAGTAGCAATGGAATCCGCCATTGCAGAAAAAACTACTTGATCAATCGAAACGGGATTTGGAGCATTCGTGTTTCCCACAAAGCCATATGATAAATTACTCATCGCATCTAAATGAGCATCCACTTTTTCTTTTGGGCTAGTCACGAAATTAAAATTACAAGTAAGCTTATTCCCCGTAGCCCCGACTGGGTATTTTCCTATTTTTTGTTCGTCTATATAAAAATCTGTTGGTAGTGGGTGAAGGCATTCGCTTTTATCTCTTTTCCGGAAATTCTCCTTAGCAGCACGTATGGTCTGATCTAATGCTCTTGCATCCACTGTGAATTTATCACCCGCTTTCGTATATTCCTGTTTTTGCAGCTTTAATTGAATGAACTCATTGGAATAGTTGCAATTCACCGAACCTATGTCTAAGCTCGATTTATTTGCTAATTTCTGCAGAACACGGCTAGCCGTTTGATTTAAATTATGGTTATTTAGGGAAAAACCTTTTGACATAGACTCATAGTCCTCGTCATAGTTTTCCTCGGCATAATGTAAAATACTTATGTTCCCCTTGCCATCCCTTTTACCCGCAATTGCACAGATTTTGGAATTCCCAATGTCCATTCCTACCGAGTAAATTTCTTCTTTTTGTTCTTTCATTTTTATAGATTATTAGGAATCACTATTCTTTCACTCACAAACAACTTGATTGGCATACTGAATTTTTACTTTAGAGAATCTGTCCCAGCCTTTTACTCCAGCTATTTGTTTATAAAACACCTTAAGCTTTTTCAGCTTTTGGTTGATATTCTCAGCCTGACCAAATTCAATGATTTGATTTCCTAAAACAGGAACAAATTTTATCTCTCCATTTCTGTCAACATCCATCTGGGATAACTGTGCATTCCAGAATAAATCGTTCTTAATACTATGGATAAGCTCCATAATAGCCTTACTCTTTTCAGTGTTCAGATCCTTCTTTCCTTGGAAGTAGTTTCCAGAAAGGAGTAAAACTCTGGCTGAATGATATTTAGACAAGGGGAACGTTTTACCAGCCTCATTTAGATATTTGTCACCATTAGAATTCCCTGTACTTACCCTCGCATATGGGATGAATGGCTTAACACTAAGGTGCAATACACCTTTTAAATCTCCATATGCCTCACAAAAATCTATTTGATTAATCTCACGCACTCTTTTTTCTAGTAAACTTAAGTCAATGGACGAGAGGATTCTTCCTTCAAGTGGCTCTTGCCCATTCCTAGTAATATGTTTTTCTATGTCTGCTTTAGATATATAGTATTGATCCATATTATCAATAAGCTCTATTTCTACGCCCTGGCATCTTTGTTCTTTCGCTTTTATATCCACAAAACCAATCAGCGTCAAAACGACCAGAAAGCCTAAACCAGAAAATACATATTCCTTTAATTTTGAAGTCTTCAAATTCATACGTCTATGCTTTCAAGAAAGTGATTAGGTTCAGCCTCCGCCTTAAATCTATCTGAATTCTTTTCGTCAAGGTCTGTTTTGCAATAGTCCTTTAAAAGCTTTACATCTTCATTCCACTTTCGTCCGTCCCAGAACTCCAAACCTTTATGATCTCTGATTTTATACAGTGCCGCTGGTTTATACGCCGTTCCTAGATAGGCATAGTCTAAGCCAACCTCTTTAGCCCATGAGATGGTTCGCCACATCATCCATTTACCTAATGAATGACTTCTCATATAGTCCGTATCAAAAAAAGCAAACCAATAATGCAGCATGCTATCTGTTACACTAGCTAAAATATACCCTACCGTTTTATCTGCTTTAGTGAACTTTAAAATATGTGTTCCAACCGAACTCTTCAAAATGTATGACCATCTTTCTAAACTCATATTTTCGTCTCCAATTCTTTCTAGAATATAAGCATTACAAAAGCTTGTAAAATCAGGGTCACCTACATCAAACTCAGATTTCTTAATAACCTCAAGCTTCACATCTAGGGACTCCATTTGTCTCTGTACCCTCCTATTCTCTGAAGTATCTTCAAATCGGGAAAGGGCTACCCTTAGACTTCTAGCCAAATAGAAAACCTCTTTTTCTATATTTATATTACCTGTGTATGGCAGAAAGCCTTGGGCGTAAATAGGAGAAACATCTTCTAGCCCCTCTCGCAAAGCATAAATGGCATACGAAAAAGTATAGCTACTGTAATCAACGGTATTTTCAGAATAAAAAAGTTTCATATTTCTAGCACCTGTTTAATCTGTTCTACAATTTCTTTTGCCGCATTTGGTTTTGCAAAGCCAGCAATATTCTTTCTTAAACTTTGCTGCAAAGCATTGTCATTTACCAAGGCTAGGCAGACATTAATTAAGTCGCTGCCTACTTCTGAGTCTCTTACAAGCAGTGCCGCTTTCTTTTCTACTAAACTTAATGCATTCATTGTTTGATGATCCTCTGCTGCATTAGGGAAAGGAACCAAAATAGAAGGACATCCCGTGAGGCACAGTTCGGATACCGACAAAGCACCAGCTCGCGAAATAACTACATCTGCTGCCTGATAGGCAAATTCCATTTCATAAATGAAATCGGAAATATATGTTCCATCTAAAGCATTCTTTGTCCTCCTAAATACTTTACCAGTCTGCCAAATAACCTGAAGTCCTTGCTTTACCAGTTCATCTATTCCTGCCCCTATTGCCAGATTAATGCTTCTAGCACCCTGACTTCCGCCAATAATTAATAAGGTTTTCTTATCTGTTTTAAGCTTAAAGTGAGCTAATGCTTTTTCTTTTGAAACCTTATTATCTATAATATCATTCCTGACGGGATTTCCAGTAAAAACAACCTTCTCCGCGGGAAAAAACTTCTCCATGTTTGGATAGGCTACACAAATTTTGGAGGCCCATTTAGCTAAAATTTTATTCGTAACTCCTGCATAAGAGTTCTGCTCCTGAATGACAGACTTTACTCCTAGTAACTTCGCTATTAAAAGCGTAGGCCCACTGGCATATCCTCCAACGCCAATGGCTACATCTGGCCTGAAATCTTTAAGCGTTCTATAAGCCTTAGCTAAGCTTTTAATGAGCTTATAAGGGAAGCTAAGGTTTGCGAGCATATTAGATCTATTGAATCCAGCAATCGGAAGACCAATGATATCATATCCAGCCTTTGGCACTTTTTCCATTTCCATTTTACCGGAAGCACCTACAAAAAGGATCCGAGCCTTAGGGAATTGTTCTTTAAGCTCATTAGCAATTGCAATAGCCGGATAGATATGACCTCCAGTACCTCCACCACTTATCACTATGTTTAAATTTTTACTCATCTAGGCTTGTTGGTCGCACTCGTGTCTACTTGATTTCTGGAAACACTCAATACGATCCCCAGGGCTATAGAAGTGAATAAAATAGAAGTTCCTCCCTTACTAATTAAAGGCAGCGTTTGCCCCGTAACCGGGCCTAAGCCCACATTTATAAACATATGAGTTAACGCTTGAAAAACGATACTTAGGGTTAGACCTATACTCAAAAGTCCACCGAAAGCTTGAGTTGTATTTTCAATATTTTTCAGTCCTCTTGACAATAGCCACAGATAAAGGAAGAGAATAACGAAACCTCCAAGAAGGCCATATTCTTCAATAATAATGGCATAAATAAAATCTGAATAAGACTCCGCCATTCCATGCTTGACAGCACTTTTACCCGGACCTACTCCGAAAAAACCTCCCCTAGCCACGGCAGCTAAAGCTTGGTCTCTCTGAATACTCTCACTACCGAGTTTCCCACCAACAAAACCATCGCTATCTAAATCTTGTGAAATGAATGCCTCTGTTCTATCAATGATAGTTTGTGTACGAAAAAGCTCAGTGTCGAAATACTTTTTTGCCATCAGACCAGCAGTAAAGGCTACTATGAGCCCTACAAACAGAGAAAGCATCATACGTAAGATGTGTTTTTTTGGTACCCTACCTATAATCATAACCATCAAGCAGGTCAAGCCTAAAATTACTGAGGTAGAGAAACTAGAAAGTGCGAGCATCCCACAAAGAGCCCCGCACCATATAATGATGGGCAACAAGTCCCTAAATTTATTAAGTCCATTTTGCTTGCGAGCAAGCATGGCCGCGAGGTTAGTAATTAGTACCAGACGCACTAAATCAGAAGTCTGAATAGTCCAACCCAAAATAGAAATCCATCGTTTGGCTCCACCAACCTCTTTACCCAAGCTTAAGGTATATATAAGTACAAAAGGAGTGAGCCAAAGAAGTATTTTCGCCACAGAAGCTAAGTTTATAAAGTCGAATCTATGAACTACGTAAGTGATAAAAAAACCCATTCCCACCAAAACGGCATGCTTTATCATTATCATTTCTGACGTATTGGAGGTACGATATGCCAAAGCAGAAACGGAGCTGTAAACAGCGGCGATTCCAAAGAAAGAAAGGAGTATAGTTATGACCCATATCTGCAAGTCCCCCTGCAGGTGGTCTTTTAATCTGAATCTATTCATCACACGTTTTATTAAGAAAGCACTGGTTACCAAAAGATTACGCTATCGTAAATTTTAGCCTTATCAAATTTACGTTTTCTAATGGCCTTTCAAAATTTATTTTCAAAATTTAACTACGCGGTAAATAAATAAAGGGAGAAATCACTCGATTCTCCCTTTATAAGAGGTTGATTGTGGATAAGAATCACGTCTCCAAGGTGTCTCTTATCTCCTTCAAAATATCTAGCTCAGATGGCCCTGCTGGGACCGGTTGAGGCTCAGGATCTCCAATTTTGTTACAGGCTCGCCATTGTAAATATCACAAAATCCAAGGGAAAGAGGTTTATAATAGAATTTGCCCAAGCACCATACAGAATAGTGCTTTCCGAAGACGCTTCAGCTACATATGCACCTCCAACTGCTGGATGTATGATATGTTTTAGCTCTTAAAAATCTAATCCTACCACAAGATGACCAACGATTGGCATTATCATATCCGCTACAAAACCCTTAAGAACCAAACCAACAGCACCCACCAAAATAACGGTAACTGCAAAATCAATGACCTTACCCATCTATGATGAATTTTCTGAATTCGCTAAGCGTATTAATAAACTTTAAAAGATATTTGAATAACTATAAGGCCAATGAAAAACCAGCTGATAAACCTTGACTAATTTGAAATTTATTTACTTGATCTTCATCATATATCCCTATTAATGTAAAGTTTACGTTAAAATACTTCCCAATTTTAGAAGTAGCAATCAAATTAATATTATGGTCAATAGGTTTACTTTCCTCGGCGTAAGCTAAAAACGCCTGATACCTCCATTTTAAATTAAAGTTCTCAGTAAGGTTTTTATCAAAAGCGGCTACGGCCTGAATACCAAGTTCGTTTAATAATGTCTTTCCTCGAAATACCCCATAGGATTGGCCCTCGTCATTTATAGTATTGTTAAATACCTTATTATCTGTGACAAAAGTTTGTCTTATCGTTGCTCCTCCTAATTGAACTGTAAAATATGACTTCGGAATCCACTCTACTCCCACACTCTCTGATAAGAAACCAGGTGCAAAAAAGTTAGAAATGATATTCCCTCTGGAACCGTCTTCATTAAAATTAAAACCACTGGCGACTTGGGTCAATAAGTTTACACCAGCAAACCAGTTTAACGTAGGCGTAAAGGAACTAGCATACTTGCTTTCAAAGAATAACCTATCGACACTTTTACGAGTATCTATGCCCTTATTGTTCAGGAAGCCATATTGAAATTGAAGGTCGTTGGTCCATGTTCCTTTAGCCTTATGCTTTACTGCAAGCTTGTTAAAAAGTAAACCTACTGCAACACTATTAACACCTCCTCCTTGCCATCCATCATTAAAAGAGGCTTGGGAAAAGTTAATGGCTAATTGGGTATTTCTATCCCACCAACCTACCCTTAAAGAATCCTCCAAATTATTCATGACCACATCCTGACCGATAGCTCCAAAAGCAGTAGCAATCAAAAACATAACAGTAATGACTTCTTTTTTCATTTTAAAAAAGGGATTTAGATTTAATGAAAAATAACTTTTTCTTGTTAAGTAACTCTTAAAATAAAAACCGTTTTTGGTTCTCAATTTTGTTTTGTTTTTGAGGTGTTATCTAGGCATAGGACTTTTTCTTTTGCTCCTTCAGTTTAAATAACTTGTCCTTCTTTCATATTTCCTCTTTGAATAAAAAGAGCTTGTAATGTTCAAGAGAACGTCTTTGGACACAAAGTTACGGCCTACTGAAATTGCTAAAATTATACCGGCAATAAGAACATTAAGACTAATCTTTAATAAGCTTGCATTAATGCTTGCTTGGCTTATATCTCCTATAAAAGTTGCTATTAAAAGAAAGAAAAAGACACTACACCACATCAATTTAAAGGAGCCAATCTTAAAAGAAAGATGGGAACTTACTACAAATTTTTTTACACTTTCAGCGATAAATAACCCTGCAAAAAGCAGAACAAACATATCAGAGCTAGCAGAAACGCCCAAGTTAGCAGTAGCCTGAGTCACGAATACCATGAAAACGACATAGTAAACAATTGTAGACATAACTTTACTCAGCTTTATGTCAAAATTAAACTTTTTAAGGGCATCCACCTCATTATTTTTTTTGCCAACTTTATCTATTCCTTCTTTTGAAATGAGGTTTTCAGAAACAACACTTGCACTTTTCACCTTTAGCCACTCTACTAATGCCATAACTAATACTCCGATTAAATTAGAAGTAAACTCGCCAAACTGAGTACCCAAGTTTTGGAGAGGTCCTATTGATATATCCTTTAAATCAGGTAGTTTATTCATTGTCTTATTTGGTTTGATATTCTTCTAGCGTGATGGAGACAACTCTAAAAAACTCTCTCTTAAACATATGTACGGTAAGCATGGTATCTCATATAGCATCTATCTCAGAAACTACTTTAGTTTTAACCTTTCCAGAACTTTCAAACAATTATTTAGTATCATTAAAACTAAGGTTTTCGTCATTCATAATTGCATTTTTGCATCAGAAAAGTACTTTAAGTACCCCTCAACTGAACAGTGCTACATGCTCTAAATTGAGCTTTTTTACCTTCTCTTTTATCCTCAAAACTCTTATTTTAGTTGTTCTCTCAGAAGTCTCAAAATTTTCTCTAATGCCAAAGTCATCATAATATTTCATGAGTAACATAGCCTTCTCTTTGGCTGGTGTTTGCTCCGGACCTTTCTTCAGTCCTTCAGCTTTCATACTTAAAAGATACGGACCCATCTCTTCTTCATAAATTCAATACTGTCATTCCATTCGTCTACCTTGGCTAAGAATAGTTATACAATAGTTGTTAGCAATAGAAATAAACAGGTGAAAATCTTGCCTCTTCCTTAAACGTCTCAATTTTAGTAATCACCATTAAATATATATCATGTGCCAAGTCTTCTGCTTGAGCTGTATCTCGAGTAAACGAAAAAGACTTCACTTATATTTTTTCTAGATATCGATCGTAAATTTCTTCAAAAAAAGTTGTTCTGGGAGAAAACGTCGTTCTTACAATAGCCTGATCTTTATACTTATCACATATTTTAATGTTGATGTTAGACATCCTATCTCAGAAAAGTACTTGAAGTTTTTTTAAAAAATATGTTAAAAATTAACTTCC
>JBNMFK010000043.1:0-17733 GCA_051269965.1 Algoriphagus sp.
AACATGGGTGGAGCCTTTTTAGGCTATGTTTATGTCAAACTTTTACGCAGTGGCGTAGACTTGGGAAGTCCGTTTGAAGCATTCCAAGACTGGCTAGGAGGCCTAAAAAAGCTTAAAAAAGAGAAACCACCTTTCAAGGCTAAAAAGTTTAGTCATTCTACAGTAGGATCTAGTCGAAGCCCAACATCCCATGAAGAACAAGATTTCTCTAACGACCAAGAAGAAGTAGATGCCCTTTTGGACAAAATAAGTGTGTCTGGGTATAAAAGCTTGACCCTGGAAGAGAAAGAACGTCTCTATAAAGCCTCGCAAAGCGATATGCTCTAAGAGCTTTTTATTTTATGGCTACAATGTCATCCTCTTTATGCTTATCTTTGTCACATATTCAGAAGTAGAAAAAGAAGCCACTTTTACAGAAAAAAGTCCCTTATGTTTATTGAGCCAGGTAAGTTATTAAAAGATATAAACAGTCCAGAAGAGTTAAGAAAACTTAGTAAGGACCAATTGCCACAGCTCTGTGATGAGCTACGCCAATATATCATAGACACGGTCTCTATTCATGGTGGGCACTTTGGTGCTAACCTCGGAGTAGTAGAACTCACCGCTGCTCTTCATTATGTTTTCAATACACCAGATGATAAACTTGTTTGGGATGTAGGCCATCAAGCATATGGTCATAAGATTTTAACAGAAAGGCGTGAAGCGTTTTACTCGAACAGAGTTTATGGCGGCCTTTCAGGCTTTCCAAAAATATCGGAAAGTAAGTACGATGCCTTTGGTGTTGGCCACTCTTCCACTTCCATTTCTGCTGCTCTGGGTATGGCCGTTGGTTCTAAACACAATGGAGATAAAGAGGCTCAACACATTGCAGTTATTGGAGATGGAGCTATGACTGCGGGTTTAGCCTTTGAAGGTATGAATCATGCTGGTTCCTTAAAAGATGCTAACATTCTTATTATTCTCAATGACAACTGCATGTCTATAGATCCAAATGTTGGAGCTCTAAGAGAATATTTAACAGACATAACGACTTCCAAATCATACAATAAGGTAAAAAGCGAAGTATGGAACTTATTGGGTAAAATGAGCCACTTTGGAAAAAGTGCTAGAGATATTGTTTCCAAAATAGAAAACGCCTTGAAAGGGGCTGTTTTAGGCAATAGCAACATCTTTGAAGCCCTCAACTTAAGATACTTTGGCCCGATAGACGGCCATGACATTGACCACTTAGTGGCCGTTATGGAAGACCTCAAAAACATTCCTGGGCCTAAAATCTTACATTGCATTACTAAGAAAGGAAAGGGCTATGAACCTGCGGAGAAAGACCAAACCAAGTGGCACGCTCCTGGATTATTTGATAAGCTAACAGGTGAAATAAAACAATCTTCCTCTCCAATACCTCAACCCCCAAAGTATCAAACGGTTTTTGGTAAAACTATCGTAGAATTAGCAGAAGCTAATGAGAGTATCGTCGGAGTGACACCTGCTATGCCATCTGGCTCTTCGATGAATATTATGATGGAAGCCATGCCAGATAGAGCTTTTGATGTGGGAATTGCTGAACAGCATGCTGTGACTTTTTCGGCGGGAATGGCTACCAAAGGGCTCACAGTTTTCTGTAATATTTACTCCACTTTCATGCAACGGGCTTATGACCAAGTTATTCATGATGTATGCTTGCAGAAACTACCCGTTATATTCTGTTTAGACAGGGCTGGCTTTGCTGGAGCGGACGGCCCTACACATCATGGTGCCTATGATATTGCATTCATGCGTTGTATTCCAAACATGATAGTGTCTGCTCCTATGAACGAAGAAGAGCTTAGAAACCTCATGTTTACCGCCCAATCTGAGAAGATTCAATCTGGCAAAGAAGCCTTTACTATTCGCTATCCAAGAGGGAAGGGGGTAATGGTAGACTGGAAGCAGCCAATGAAACTCATAGAAGTGGGTCAGGCCCGTGAAACAAAAACAGGTACTGATTTAGCACTATTAACTTTAGGGCATGTTGGTAATTTTGCCTTAACCGCCGCTAATGAATTAAGTGATGAAGGACTTTCTGTAGCTCATTACGATATGAGGTTTGCAAAACCTCTAGACGAAGTAATGCTTCACGAGGTCTTCCAAAAGTTTAATAAAATAGTTACCGTAGAAGATGGATGTCTTCAAGGCGGTATGGGCTCTGCCATTTTAGAGTTTATGGCTGACCACGGCTATTCTTCCCAGGTAAGACGCCTCGGAATTCCAGACAGGTTAGTAGAGCATGGCGAGCAGTCTGAACTGCATGCCGAATGTGGTTTTGATAAGAATGGTATAAAAACCACTTGTTTGGAAATGACCTCAGAGAAAACAATGGCCTAAAATGCCAAACTTACAGTCTGTAAGTCTTAGAAACCTTCCTGAAGATTCGGAAGAGTTCCCTTTTTCTTTACTTCTTATTAAGGAACTAGAACCGATACTGTTCCCAAAGAATGTCACCCTTTTTGTGGGAGAGAATGGCTCTGGTAAATCTACTATTTTAGAGGCTCTTGCCTATAAATTAAACCTTCCAGTTGCTGGTACAGCTAGTATGGATTTGGACCCTTCATTAGAATCTGCCCGTAAACTGGGTAAGTACTTGAGTATTCATCAAAAACAAAAATCCTCTAGCGGCTTCTTTCTTAGAGCTGAAGACTTCATAGGATTCGTTAAAAATATTCAGAGAAAAATTTCCGAACTAAATGCAGAATTAGACGATATTAAAAATACTTGGACAGGTGGAGATATGAGCTATGCTCTAGGTACAATAGAGGGAGAGAAGCAAGCACTTATAACCAGGTATGGTGAAAATTTAGACGCTATGAGCCACGGCGAAGGTTTCTTGAAATTCTTTCTCTCCAGAATAACCGGCAAAGGTATTTATCTCATTGATGAACCAGAGGCTGCCCTTTCTCCACAAAGACAGCTATCTCTGATTTCGCTTGTTATGCGAAAAGTGAAAGAAGTAGACGCCCAGTTTATTATTGCTACTCACTCGCCCATCATCATGGCCATTCCAGAAGCCGAAATCCTGCATTTTTCAAATGGAAAAATTACGCCTGTTCTTTATCAAGAAACCGAACATTATAAATTGACAAAAAGCTTTTTGGATAATCCTGGGGTATTTTTGAGGGGCTTATAAACTAAACAGCAGAAAATCTAAAGAGCAACATAAAAGTATGCTCCATAGATTTTCTACCGCATAATCCTTCTAGTTTCTTATGAAATCTAATATCCAGAGTTTTGTTTTAGTTGCTTGTTAGCATCTATTTCTGTCTGTGGGATAGGAAATAGTACATGGAAACTCTGGGCGTTTTTGCCCCTAGCTTGAGCTCTTGAAATCATAACGCCATGTCTTATTTGATCTTGACGGCTTTTGCCTTCAAAAGCAAATTCCC
The DNA here is from genome assembly GCA_051269965.1 of Algoriphagus sp. GTDB lineage: Bacteria > Bacteroidota > Bacteroidia > Cytophagales > Spirosomataceae > Arcticibacterium. The sequence goes on from JBNMFK010000043.1 coordinate 3,417, forward strand.
ATGAACGTTCTTCCAAAATAGCCGACCTAAGATTTTCCTTAGTTGTAAAATTACTGAGTAAAAGTTCAGGAACTTCTGCCCTTATTCTAATTCTGTTTATCAAATCAATCCCTTCTTGAGAAGGCCCATTTATTTCATTCAAACATTCGGCTTTTGTAAGTAAAATATCGGCAAATCTAATTTCAGGCCAATCATTGCTTTGATTTGCACCGTTGGCATTTTGATCTAATTCATACTTACCTGTTATTGTTTGGTCTAGGCCATAGCCTTGAATTGTATTCCCAGCTGTATTCACATACGACTTAATTAACATGGCTTGGCGAGTGTCTGAGGGATGAAAAGAATCCACAAAAGCGTCAAAGAAGTAAAGACGAGCGGCAAACAAGCCGATGGAAGCGGGTCTCCTGTAATCAGGTGGAAATACGAGTGGGTTTGTTTGAACGGAAGAGCCCGAACCTGCACTAGTTGCTGGATGAGTATAAACGATTTCTTTATTACCTTCATTAGCAATTGCAAAAAGCTCAATGTAAGTCGGATACAATTCAAATTGTCCAGTTCCAATTACTTTATCTGCCATTGCCAATGCGTCACTCCATTTTTTTTGATTTAAATAAAATTTGCATAAAATACCAGCGGCGGCACCACTGGACGCTCTTCCATAAGCGGGATTTGCTGGTAAAGCATTCATTGCCTCGGTCATATCCTTGATAATCTGATCAGTCCATTCGGCATCTGACGCTCTTGGTTTTTGCAACTCATCAAATACCGAAGAAAGGAACATGGGTCCAGTACCAAAATATTCATAAATATCCATCATGGATTTAGCTCTTAGAAACTTTGCTTCGTTAGTAATGTTTTTTACAAAATCGGAGTCAAAATCTCCCTTTTCCAAGTTATCTAAGACTAAGTTTACGTCTCTTATAGCTTGATAATTATTCGTCCATTCTCCATTAAAACGTCCGGAATTAGAATCCCAAGTATAATCTCGCATCGGAGTTAGTTGGCTCTCTATGCTTCCACCCCTATTCCAAACTTCTCCTGAAGGCATTTGGAAAGTAGCAATGGCATTAAAGGTATTTTGACCATGTCTTTGCTGTTGTGCATAAGCATTGTTCAATACAGAATTAATACCCTCTTTGGTCTTTAAGAAGTTTTCTGGTGCTAGCTCGGAGAATACGATTTCTTCCAAGGGCCTTTCGCAGTTTTGAAAACTAAAGCCCACAAAAATGGTAACAAGTGTTTTGATTAATATATTTTTCATTTGATTATCTTTTTAAGTGATAAAATTAAAATCCAGCCGATAGGCCAAATATAAATGATCTAGTTAATGGGTAAGAGTTATCATCCGCACGTGCTCCCGAGCTATTTCCCCTTAAACTCGCCTCAGGATCCCAACCTATATAGTTAGAAATCGTAAATAAATTTTGAGCAGTAACATAAACACCCACGTTTTGAAAAACTTTCTTAGTTTTTAGCGGTAAAGCATACCTCAAAGTGGCTGTTCTAAGTCTTATAAAGGAGGCATCTTCAATGGTTAGATTATTTACTTTTCCACCACCGTATGCAGCGGGAGATACACCCGAAGGGAATATACCATCAGGGTTGGTAGGAGACCACCTATCTATAAATTGTTTGCTAAACTTATTTCTTCTAAAATTAGCAGGGTACATACTCTGTATTGCTTGAACATTGATATTTTCCACACCTTGCACGGCTTGAATAAAGAAATTAAGATTGAATCCCTTATAAGATAGTTCATTGCCAAGTCCTGCAGTAAAATCGGGAAAAGGTTTACCCAGTATAATCTGATCTGCTGGAGTAATGGTACCATCGCCATTGGTATCTTGGAAAATTGGAAATCCTGGTCTAGAGCTTTTTTGAGCTGAAGCTGCAACCTCTTCTTCCGTATTAAAAATACCAATTATTTTGAAACCAAAATATGAAAACAAAGCCTCACCAGGTTTTATAATTGCCGAATTCCCAACATTTTGCAAGTTACCAGTTACTATTTGGTCTAATCCACCTATATCAACTGCCTCATTTTTGATGGCAGCAATATTAAAACTTGTAGTCCATCTAAAGTCCTTAACATTTACGTTGGTAGAGTTTATTTGAAATTCAAGTCCTGAATTCCTCACCTCTCCTACATTTGTTAAGATAGAAGTATAACCAGTCGACCTTGGAATTGGGAGGTTTAAAAGAAGGTCGTTCGTGTTTTTAACAAAATAATCAACAGACCCACTAATTCTTCCTAGTCCTATACCAAAATCTAATCCTACATTAGATTGTGTAGTAGTTTCCCATTTTAGGTCTGGATTGGGAATTCTTGTTGGCTGAGTCGATGGAAATACCGCATCATTGAATACCGCTTGGCCACCGTTCCTCAAAGTTGAAAGGGAGCTGTAGTTACCAATTTCTTGATTACCTGTTTTACCCCAACTCAACCTCATTTTTAAATCTAGGGCATCTGGGAAAAAATCTTCTTCGCTTATTTTCCAAGCAAACGCTGCCGACGGGAAATAACCGTATTTGTTGTTGCCTCCGAAACGGGAAGATCCGTCTGCCCTTATGGAGGCAGTAAAAAGATATTTGTTGTTCAATGAATAATTGACTCTACCCAAATAAGATAAAAGCGTGTTCTCTTCTTTTCTGCTACCCACTTGAGCCCTTATTGGATCACCTAAACCTAAATTGTCCCATCCTAAGGCATCGGTAGGAAAGTTTGAAATCGCGGATGATACAGAACGCCTACTAAACCTTTGATAGGTAATTCCACCTAAAACAGAAAATCTATTATCATCATTGATTTCTTTGTTATAATTCATTGTATATTCTGCCAAGTAGTTTGTGAGTTCGAGACTGGCAATATTTGCAAATCCGCCAAAGTCACTTCCTCTTAGGGTAACACGGCTATTATAAATATCTCTTCTAACTGTTTGTCTATCACTTCCTAAATTTAACTTAGCATCTAAACCTGGTAGAACGGTGTAATTTAAATTCACATTTCCGAAAGTCCTGTTTGTTTGGCCTTTTGAGTCAATTCCAGCTATCAAACTTGCAGGATTTGGAGTGGTTAAGTTTGAGGAATGATTGAAACTTCCATCGGCATTAAAAATAGCTTCTGTAGGGTCGTAAAGGACCGCTGCATAAACGGGACCTTGGGCTTCATTCGTTGCTGAATTGTCCAAAGCAAAATCATCGAACTGTACTGAAGTATTAAGATTTACACCTATTTTGAATTTCTTACTAACTTAATTACTAAGATTTAACCTACCGCCAAACCTCTTCATACCAGTTTCTTTCACTACACCTTGCTGTCCGAAATAATTAAATGAAGTAAAAAAAGTGGTTTTTTCAGATCCACCTGAAAAACTCAAATTTTGATTTACAATTGGGGCACTTCTGAACACTTGAGATTGCCAATCTATGCCTTCGCCTATGGCAGCAATGTCAGCAGCAGAAAAAACTTCTCTCCCTAACTCTTCGCTCCCTATTTCATTCATAACTTGAATGTACTCTGCAGTATTTAAGGTTTCCAATCTGCGAGGAGCTTCTTGATGGCCATAGTAAGAGTCATAACTTACTTTAGTTTTTCCTGCACCTCCAGTTTTAGTTGTAATTAAGACCACCCCATTGGACCCTCGTGCTCCATAAATTGCCGTTGCGGATGCATCTTTTAATATCTCTACTGAAGCAATATCCGAAGGATTAAGGGAGCTAAGTGGGTTTCTTCCTACCACGGTAGAGCCCGTAGCTGCACCACCACCACCTTGAATTAAGTTGCTGTTATCAATCGGGAAACCATCAATAACATAAAGCGGCTCGCTGCCAGCAGTAATAGAATTAGCTCCTCGAATCCGAATTGAAACTCCTCCTCCAGGTTCAGAGCTTGTCTGTGAAACTTGAACACCCGCAGCTCTACCAGTTATGAGTTGGTCAATGGAATTATTGATTCCTTTATTAAAATCCTTTTCTTTTAAAGAAGAAACGGCACCCGTAATATCACTCTTCCTTACGGTTCCATAGGCGATTACCACAATTTCATCTAATGTGGAGAGGTCTTCTTCAAGTTCGACGATAATTATTTTTTGGTTGCCAATAGTGACTTCTTGACTTATAAAGCCAATAAATGAAAAAACTAAAGTAGCGCCAGAACTTGGAGCATTAATAGAATAATTGCCGTCTACATCGCTAAAGCCACCGGTTGTGGTTCCTTTGACAGAAACGTTCGCTCCAATAAGTTTCTCACCACTAACACTATTGGTAATCACTCCGGTAATTTGAGCCATGGCTACATTGCTGTGCAATATAATTGCCGCAATGCCCAGTAATTTGAGATAAAATTTAATTTTCATATTTAACATGTTTGGTTGAATTAATGTTTTTTTAATAAATAAGTTGCGTGGTTTCTTAGGTCTAGTAACCCTAATTCTAGAAACTAGGATTTTACTTTTCTATCCTATTCACTAGATTGTCAGGCGAAAGGTTAGTCATGCTAGCCCGATGCACCTTTAGAACATTTTGAAGTCTTAGAACTTCCTCTGGATTTACTTCTGCCACATTATAAGCTTCTGAAATATCGGCTTCTACATCATATAGTTCAGGGTTTTCTAAGGTCACAGTTTTACCATAGTTAACCGGTCCTGATTGTATAACGTGAAGTTTCCACTTTCCAGATCGTACAGCACTCAACTCGGCTTTTGTACCCCAATAGAAAAATTCTTCCCTAGGGCTCGGTAACATGTTTTTTAGCGTTCCCGACAAATCATAACCATCCATCGTGCGATCCACAGGTACTGCTGTACCACTAAATGAGGCAAAAGTTTTAATAATATCGAGGGTAGAACCCATATCGGTTACTACACCAGGTTTAATATTTCCTGGCCCCCAAAATATAGCTGGAACTCGCTGCCCACCTTCAAACGTAGTGCCTTTACCTGCACGTAAAGGGCCTGCCGAACCACCGTGTGTTTTAAACATTAACCAAGGTCCATTATCTGATGTAAATACTACAATAGTATTATCCGCAATACCTTGCTCTTTGACCGTTTTCAAAATTTCACCGACACTCCAATCTATTTCTTGAATCACATCTCCATAAAGACTCCTTTGGCTAGTTCCACGGTATTCCTCGTGTACAAAAAGTGGGATGTGGGGTAAGTTATGTGCTAAATAAAGGAAGAAAGGTTTGTCCTTGTTTGATTTAATAAACTCAATCGATTTTTCCGTGTACCGTCTTGTGATAGTATTTTGATTTGCCGGCCTTTCTAGAATTTTTTCGTTTTGCATCAAAGGCACATTAAAATATTCCGGACTTGAGTAATAGCTAGGATCATCAATATTTTTAAAATAATTAAATGGCCCTTTAGCGGCATCCATGTCATTACTGTAAGGAATACCATAATAGGAGTCAAAACCTTGCTTCATAGGTAGGAAGTCGGGTCTATGACCTAGATGCCATTTTCCAATAGCTGCGGTTGCATAATTTTTTTGTTTCAATACCTCGGCAATGGTCACTTCAGACTGTGGCAATCCGTCTCGGGAGTCCGGAAACAATACCCCTCTTTCAGGCGAGGTCATCCCATTACGAATAGGATATCTACCTGTCAAAAGACCAGCCCTACTAGGAGTACATACGGGTGAGGCCACATAAAACTGTGTCCATTTTTGTCCCTCGTACGCCATTTTATCTAGATTGGGAGTCTTAATAGATGGGTTACCAAAGCAATTTATATCACCGTAGCCCATGTCGTCGGCAAATATTATAATAAAATTCGGGGTACTTGATTTCTCTATTTGTGCATCGGTACTTTGAGCTTTTGCACTCGAAGAAAAAACCAACCACACAATCAAAAGAACCGATAACGAAAAGTACTGAGTTAACAAGCCGCTAATTCGGCTAATAATTGTCTTTAAAATATTCATATATAGGGTATAATTTGTACTTGTAAACTTAGCCCTTTAATATGCTGTGAATGGTAGATAAATTGGTCTAAAAGGTAGATAAATAGGTCTTTTTTTTAAACAATTATGGTATGTTTAGTGTCATTTGAAATCCACGTTTGTCTATATAATTAGGCCTTTATCTGTAAAAGAATTAATTTGTATTAGTCGTTTTTAACAACCTTAAAATACAACATGACATATCAGATTAAATCGTTTGGAAAGTTGTTTTTTAAGATATTTTATGGATTGTGTTTTTCTCTCTTTTGGCCTAATGCAAGTTCGCAACCTATAAATCCAGATTTTAGGCATATTTCTATAAATGACGGTCTTTCTGATTCCTTCGTTCAGTGTATCGCACAAGACAAAAAAGGCTATATGTGGTTTGGCACACGTTATGGCCTTAATAAATACGACGGTTATGAGTTTACAACATACCTTCATAAACCCTCTAATAAGAAGACCATCAATAAAAATAGTGTGACCAGTATTTTTGAAGATAGCCAGCAAAGATTGTGGATAGGAACTGAAAGTTCTCTGAATTATTTTAATCGCACTGTAGGTATTTTTGAAAACGTACTAGAAATAAAAAAAGGAATATATAAATCTGACTTAGGTACAGTTAAAAAGATCTTAGAAGATGAGAAAGGTCGTTTATGGCTTGCCAGGACCCACGCATTGCAGGTTTATAATCCCAAAAACAAAACAGTTCATACTTTTTTAGCTAAAGAAGTAAACAATACTATTCTCGGCGAAATAAGTGACATACTGATAGATAAAAAAGGCCAACTATGGGTAGCAACAATGGCAGGACTAAGGTTTTTTGACAGAGAGAACCATGTATTTTCTAACCCATTAAAAGACTTCTCCGAAACACCCCCTAATTCGGTGCTTTTTGAATCCAGAATTCTGGAAGATCGCCAAGGAAACCTTTGGTGTGCCTCAAGGGGTTTAGGCCTAAAGAAATATGAAGTAAAGAACAAAGTCTGGAAAAATTATAAATTTTCAAAAAGTTCACGAAGTAGTTTATCAGGCAATTTCATTAATGATATAATAGAAGATAGAAATGGCAATATTTGGATAGCCACAGGCCGAAGTGGCTTAGATTTTTTTGACCCAATTACTGAAATTTTTACTAATTATTCGAAATCTAACATTCAACAAAATCATATAATTAGTAATGCATTAAATCGACTTTTTATTGATAATGACAATCAACTTTGGATTGGCACTTGGCATAATGGTTTAGAGTATTTAAAACCAGAAAGCCTTTTCAAGCATTATTCTATGGATGGTTCCAAGCTAAGCTTACATTCCAATAATGTTATGGGAATAGCTGACGCCGAGAATGGCAACATTTGGGTCGGCTTGGATGACGGCGGTGGCTTGCAATATCTTGATAGCAAAAGAAACACTTTCGCCACATTAAAAATACCTGTTGATCTAAACTTTAGTAATCATGGCGAGCAAAGTGTCAAGTCTATGATGAAATCACGATCTGGCGACCTCTGGCTTGGCACCATGAATGGTTTATTTAAATACAGTACGAATCTTAAAAACTGGGAAAGTTTTCGGCATGACCCAAAAAATGAAAACACACTTAGCTCGGGTTTTATAAGTACGATTTTGGAGGATCACGAAGGAAACATTTGGGTTGGAACCCGTTCACAAGGATTAAGCAAATATGATATCATAAACAAAACATGGAGCAGGTTGGCTCATAAAGACACTTCTTTTAAAGATTTTAAGGATATTACTTACTTATATGAAGACAATGAAAACATTATTTGGGTTGGAACAATTCAAAATGGCCTTTGGAGTTTTAACCCCAAAACAAATAAACCGACTTTCTATAAAAACATAACCGACCAAAATCAAAATGTAAAACTTGGGGTTACAGCAATATATGAAAATGATCAAAATCAATTGTTTATAGGCACCAATGGCAACGGGTTGCAAATAGTTGAAAGAGATAGGCAAACAATTAAGATAATCAATGAAAACAATGGACTTTCAGGAAGTATGGTTTTTGGTATTTTGGAAAGTGCCAAAGGACTTTGGATAAGCACAAATAAAGGTCTGAGCTTGTATGACAGGCAAAAAGGTGTTTTAATAAATTATTATTCTCAAAACGGCCTGCAAAAAGGCCCTTTTCTAAAAAATTCATTTGCCAAGTTGAGCACTGGTGAATTATGTTTTGGTGGCATAAATGGATTCAATGTCTTCGATCCTTCAAAAATGCAATTGGAGTCTAAAAACGCAACACTTGAGGTTACTGATCTACTTATATTTAATGAACAAACGGCTTCTTGGTTGTCATATAATCGTTTTAAACCAAAAAAAGGCATCAGCCTTTCCTATACAGAACCTATTTTTAAATTTATGTTTGCCGCATTAAATTATAATGACTCAAAAACTTATTATTACGCATATCGACTTTACCCGTATGAAAAACTATGGCAACAAGCCGGGAACAAACGAGAGGCCAACTATGCCAATTTGCCTCCTGGAGATTATGAGTTTCAGGTAAAGACCTCTATCTCGGAGCAACAATGGGGTAATTCTTTTGAGGCAATCACTGTGAAAATTCAGTCAAAACCCTGGTTAACGTGGTGGGCGTTTATGTTATATGGCCTGATTACTTTTGCAGGTATTTATTTTTTAAGAAAATTTGAAATGACTCGTATTTACACCCAAAATACACTCCTGCTAGAAAGGGTAAACCATCAAAAAGACAGTGAAGTTTTTGAAGCTAAAATTAACTTTTTTGCCAATATTACCCATGAGCTTAGAACACCTTTGACTATGATTATTAGCCCGTTGGAGAATATACTAAGTATTTCACGTAAGGCTGACAAAAGTATTTATTCGGTTATGCTCGAAAATGCCAAGAAACTACATACCCTTATAGATCAACTCTTAGACATTCGTAAAATGGAATTAAACGAAGTTAGTCTAAAGGTTGCAAAAGGGGATATTATAAGCTTTACTAAACAGATAGTGACTTCATTTGAACACTTAGCACAAACCAAAAAAATAAGCCTATCATTCATATCCGATATAGCCACTATTGAGCTTTGGTATGACTGGGACAAAATGGAAAAAATACTGAATAACTTAATTACAAATGCTATAAAATTTACTCCAGTTACCGGAAAAATATCCATAAAGATTAAAAAAATTGATGGTCAAAACCATGTAGAAATTGCAGTGGAAGACAACGGCTGTGGCATTTCGGAAAATCATATAAACCGTGTTTTTGATAGGTTTTACCATGTAGACATTAACCAAAAAGATAAAGGTTATGGTATAGGATTAGCTTTTACCAAAGAGCTAGTAGAGCTACATCATGGCACAATCGAACTAAAGTCTGTCAAAAATTTCGGAAGTACATTTAGTTGCTATTTTCCTATTGGAAACACCCATTTAAAGCCTAGCGAAATAATAAATTTTAATTCAAATTTTAAAGGTAAAACATCCTTGCCTGAAAAAAATAAGAAGAAAAAGTCTAAAGATAATACTGCTAAACATTCTCGTCCAAGTCTTTTGATTGTTGAAGACTCGTCGGATATTCGGGAGTATTTGGCATCACATCTAAGCGAATCTTACAACACAATTGAAGCAAATAATGGTCTAGAAGCGTTGGAATTACTAAAAACAGAAACTATAGATTTGATAATAAGCGATGTGGTGATGCCTGAAATGAATGGTATCATTTTTTGTGCCCACATTAAAACCAATTTAAATACCAGTCATATTCCAGTAATTCTTTTGAGTGCATTAGATTCAGTACAAAATCGCTTAAATGGTGTTGAATCTGGGGCCGACATTTATGTTTCCAAGCCTTTTAATATGGAGCTGCTAAAGGCTGAAGTGGCCAATTTGATAAAGTCTCGGGAGACTTTAAGGCTAAATTTTTCATCGTTTAAAAATTTTCAAATTAAATCTTTTAGCCCTTCCGTTAAAGATGAAGCATTTATTACAGAAGTTATAAAAATCATAGACGATCACCTTGATGACTCTGGATTTGAAAAAGAAGATTTGTTGCAAGAAATGAGTATGAGCCATTCAAGTATGTATCGTAAACTTAAGTCACTTACTAACCTGTCGTTGAATGAGTTTATCCGTAAAATAAGACTTCAAAAATCATTGGATATGCTTTCTGACCCTGATTTAAACGTTTCAGAAGTCGCTTATTCTGTAGGTTTTAGTGACCCAAAGTACTTTTCAGTTTGCTTCAAGAAAACATTTGAAATAAGCCCAACTGAGTTTAAAGAAAAAGTTGCCAAACAAGCTTCTCAACATTCAAATGCTAACCCAAGAAAGAAAGGATTAATCTAAATTGAATATAACTAGGAAGTAAAGCGGATGCACTCATGAACCGCTACAGATAGTACTTAGACACTATGGGCCACGGCGAAGGTTTCTTGAGATTCTTTCTCTCCAGAATAACTGGCAAAGGTATTTATCTTATTGACGAACCAGGGGCTGCCCTTTCTCTACAAGGACAGCTATCTCTGATTTCGTTTATTATGCGAAAAGTGAAAGAGGTCGACGCCCAGTTTATTATAGCGACCCATTTGCTGGAATTTTAGAATTCAAAAATGATAAAATTACGTCCAAAACAAACAGATCATTACTAACTTATCAAGCAGTTTTTAGATAACCCTGACGCCTTTTTGAGGGAGTTATGATAGCCCTCTTAATTTCCAAATCTTATTATATCGGAAGGGTAAGCACATCGAAAGAAACCATAGCACCACGATCTTAGCCTAATAATCTTGGCAGGATGACTTACGCAAACATGACATTCCTTGGCTAATTTTTTATACTTCAAAAGCGACTCTCTGCCATTTTTATCCACCGTGACTGGATTCTGTAACCAAGTACCTTTTGAATACGACTTGGAACACAAGAAAGTTGTATCTTTCAGCAGCTATAAAAAAGACTCAAAACCACCATGATAACAAAAAGCTATTTTGCTCTTCTTCTCCTTATTCCCTTCTTAGGAATTTCACAAACTATAAATTGTGAATTTCTAGTAAAACCTTACTTGCAAGATGCCGAACCCAATTCCATGAAAATTATGTGGGAAACCTCCTTAGGTGAGGAAAGCATCGTAGAATATGGAACCACGACTAAACTAGGTAGTCAAACTACTGGAATAGCTTTCGATGCTAACTTTAGTGAATCTAGAATTCATGAAGTCAAACTAAAGGAGTTAAAGCGTTTTACAGTTTACTATTATAGAGTGAAAACCGAAAAATTAGTCTCTGATATATACCAATTCAAAACACCTCCCTTCCCATCGGACAATGAGTCTTTCAATATCATAGCCATGAGCGACATGCAGAAAGACCAAAATAACCCAGATAAGTTTTTGGAAGTAGTAAACAATGGTATTATTCAATACCTCAATAAAGAGTTTAAAGGTACACTACCAAATAACCTAGCTATGGTTTTAATACCTGGTGACCTCGTAGATAATGGAACAGAATACGAAGAATGGAAAAATGATTTCTTTAACCCTGCTGAAAAGCTGTTTTCTGAAGTACCCGTATACCCCGTTTTAGGAAATCATGAAAAGAACACCACATTCTATTTCAAATATTTTAGCCTTCCCGAAAATGGGTCCCCTAGCTATGCCGAACACTGGTGGTTTAAAGATTACGGAAATACAAGAATAATAGGTTTAAACTCTAATGATGGCTATAAAGATAGCCCTGAACAATATAAATGGCTTCAGAAACTATTGGAAGAAACTGCCAAAAAAGAAACCGTTGATTTTGTTTTTGCACAGCTGCACCATCCATTTAAGTCTGAGCTTTGGATTCCTGGAGAAGAAGATTTCAGCGGTAAAGTGGTTAAAATGTTAGAAGACTTTTCGACCAAAACAGGTAAGCCTAGTATTCACTTCTTTGGGCATACGCACGGATATTCTAGAGGACAGTCTAAAGAACACAAACACCTTTGGATAAACGTAGCCTCCGCAGGCGGAGCCATTGACAATTGGGGAGAATTTGAAGGTCGTGATTATGATGAGTTCACCGTAACTCAAGACGAATATGGCTTTGTGATGGTGGAAGTAGACGGAGATAAAGAAAATCCAAAATTCACAATCAAAAGAATTAGTAGAGGAAATGAAAATATCTTAAGAGACAATGAAAAAACCGACCAAATAACAATCTATAAAAAAGAAAGAAAACCATCTACCCCAATAGCTCTGTCTCCAAACAACGAGATCGTAGCTATTCCTGGAACATTACTGAAAGCAGGTCCATTTAAAAGTAGTTTTAAAACAGCACTTCATGCAGCTTCCAACTGGCAGGTAGCAGAAAACGACAACTTTGAAAACCCACTATTTGATAGCTGGAAACAATCTGAAAACTGGTATTATTTAGAGAATCGTCAAAAGAATGATGACTTAACAGACGAAAAGACCAAAAGGCTTAGCCCAAATAAGAAATACTTTTGGAGAGTAAGATATAGAGACCAAAGTCTTAACTGGAGCGACTGGTCAGAAACCAAATCTTTCAACACGACTGAATAGGCAAGCATTTGTTACTCCATATCAAAGAACACCTGGAAGTCTCAACCAACTTTTAACTCAATATCAATACATAGTCAACGCCGTCCTCATCATCATGCTTAGTAATAGGTCTTAAATTCTTTCATTTAATGGTGACCATATCTCACCTTTTAAATAGCTTTTAAGAGTATGTACTTCCATTATTCAAATTATAAGACAAAGGTTTTCGAAAAAATACCGAAAATGTACTTGGTGCATATAGTTATGCAGCATATTGACATTAAGGCTACTAAAGTCATTTTAAACTGGTAGGTAATTAGTCATACTTTACAATAAAATAAAAAAGGCTTTTTCTTCTTAATGTTGCCGTTTTAGCCATAATAACATGCTTAGCTCTTCTATATATCCTTCGTTTAAATTAAACAAAATAGACCCAGCAAGCGAGAGGTACTTTTAGCTCTGTATAGTAAACAGTACTCTTACGCCGTTTCTCCTCTAATTAAAACTTTAATTGCAGCGGCGTAAACCTATCTTAACAGTCTTTAACCCAAACATTATACAGCTAAATCACTAGCTCCAAATTTCGTAATATAATGTTTGAGGCTCACCGACTTAACTACTTGAGCGTCTGCCAACATTCGTTGGTTATTTCCTAAATACATGGAATAGAAAGAAAGGCCCCACGTTGCACTTTACAGCAGCCTATTAACCCCACAAACTTTAAATAATAGTGCATCTTCATTTAAGCCCGAGCTTCTTTAATGTGCAACATATTACAATTTCATGATTAGATATAATCATATCTGATTAAAGTAATTCATTGTCTAGAATTTAATCATTGCTTAACCTTTAGCCAACTTAAGCATAATAAGTGAATTGTTCATTTGCGGCCTAATCGACTATTTAAATACAATTTAATCTTATGTTAAAAAACTATTATTTAGACCTAAAATTCATTTTTTGTTTTATGGTTTTGTCTTGCTTATTTTTTCAGCAAGAGTCTTATTCTCAGGTATCTATGGGTGATAATGTTCGCCAAGTTACTGGAACAGTTAGCGACGAGATGGGTATACCACTTCCAGGTGTATCTATTGTGATAAAAGGTTCTTCGGTGGGGACTATTTCAGATGGGGACGGTGCATTTTCTCTAAATATTGAAGAAGAGCGTAGTGTCCTTGTTTTTTCTTTTGTTGGTTATTTGCTACAGGAAATTACGGTTAATAATCAATCTGTAATTACAGTTAAATTATTGCCCAATGCTACCGATTTAGAAGAGTTTGTAGTAGTAGGATACGGAACAGAGAGTAGAAGGAACATTACTGCGGCTGTAGCCTCTATAGACCCAGATGAAATTAAGTCTTTACCAAAATCTAACGTTGTAGAAATGTTGGATGGTAGACTTCCTGGTGTACAGGTCATGAGTGATAACATTCCAGGTGGAGGGACATCTTTAAGAGTACGAGGTTTCAGTACCATTAATGATAACGACCCTTTGGTTATTGTGGATGGTATTCCGGTTTCTAATGGCATGAATAGTATTAATCCTAATGACATCGCCACCATGCAAGTATTGAAAGATGCGGCTTCAGCCTCTGTTTATGGTTCTAGAGCAGCTAATGGTGTTGTGATTATCACTACAAAAACGGGTGGCATTAAGGACGCTTTCAAAGTTAGCCTAGATGCTTATTCTGGTGTGCAGTCTCCTTTTAACCAGCCGAGAATGCTTAATGCACAACAATATGGAGATGCTTTATGGCAAGCTACTAAAAATGATGGTCAGGTTCCGGCGAGTGATATTTATGGGAACAACCCAAATAAACCCATAATCCCGGCCTTCTTAGATGC
>JBNMFK010000044.1:0-17618 GCA_051269965.1 Algoriphagus sp.
ACTATCAAGGCAGCCTTGGCAAATGCCAAATTGGATCCCAACATCAAAGGTGTTTTCTTGAGTTCTGAATATCCAATGGCTGGTTACAGTACTTTAGGAGAGTTAAGGTTGGCTCTAGAAGACTTTCAAAAGACAGGGAAATTTGTGTATGCCTATGGCGAAGTAATGACAGAAAAGGCGGTTTATATAAACTCCGTAGCCGATCGCTTGTTTGTTAACAAAGCAGGGGGGATTGAATTAAATGGACTTTATGGAGAGGTAACTTTTTATAAGGGTCTTTTTGATAAGGTGGGTGTTAAACCTTTAATCTTTAAAGTAGGTGAATTTAAAAGTGCTGTTGAGCCTTATTTTAGAAAAGATATGTCTGAGGCCAATAGAACACAGGTCAAATCGTATATAAACGCCATAGCTGGTCATATCTACAAAGAAATAGCAGATAGTAGAGGCTTGACCTCGGCGGAAATGCAAGATTTACTCAATAACCCTGTAAACTCAGTAGAGGAGGCCTTGAAAAAAAAGGTAATTACGGATGCCGTTTACTATGATGAGTTTGAGGCTGCACTGAGAGAGGTTTTAGAGATAAAGGAATCTGCAAAAATAAGTTTCATAGATGTTAGTCAGTATGCTAAGGCTAAGAAGCTTATAGCCAAAGGTGACAGGAATAATAGGATTGCCGTTATTGTTGGTCAAGGTAACATTGTAAGCGGTACCACAGACGGGAGTAATATAGCATCTGAGTCATGGGTTTCTGAGCTAAGAAAGGCCGTTAAAGATAGTAAAGTAAAGGCCATCATACTTCGAATAAATAGTGGAGGAGGCAGTGCCTTAGCCTCAGATGTAATGTGGCGTGAGATAGAGCTCGCAAAAAAAGAAAAGCTTGTTTATGCTAGTATGGGAGACTACGCTGCATCGGGTGGATACTACATGGCTATGGGTTGTGATACTATATTTTCTAATCCAACGACATTAACGGGGTCTATTGGTATTTTTGGCTTATTGGTTAATACTCAAGAATTGATGAATAACAAGCTTGGGATTACGTTTGATGGTGTGGAGTCTCATGACCATTCAGATTTCCCATCTGTGGTTCATGAAATGGAAGAGGCCGAAAAGATGATGATTCAAAACAGTGTGGAGAGGGGGTATGAGAAGTTTACTTCAAAGGCCGCAGAAGGAAGGAGAATGAAACTGGACTCCCTTAAGTTATTGGCAGGCGGAAGAGTATGGACTGGTTCTCAGGCTAAAGAAAATGGCTTAGTGGATATTATTGGTACGCTAGAAGATGCCATAGAACTAGCCGCAGAAAAGGTGGATATCAGTGAAGACTTTTCGGTTCGTTATTATCCAGCACCAAAAAGTGATATTGAACTAATTATTGATAGAATGATGGATCAAAGTTCCGTTCAAATGGAGAAAAAACTTGGATTATTGGCACCTTACATCAAAGAAATTAACGCTCTGACTGAAAGGGATAAAATCCAGGCGAAAATTCCTTTTGATTTGGAAATTAAGTGAAGACATCTTTTAACGAATACTTGATGGATTAATGACGCCTGCTAACTTTGGGAAGTGCATTTTGGCGTAGTATTATTACTCAGAATTGCTAAAAAATTACTACTTTTACTTTCTTAAAACCAAAGCCACGTCATCGGCTTTCTTCTAATATTTTAATAGATCTAAAACTACTTTCAAAAAATAACCCCTATGTCTGAGGAAGCAAATAGCAGAAAAGATTACGGTGCTAATAACATACAAGTTCTTGAAGGATTAGAGGCAGTTCGTAAGCGACCTGCCATGTATATTGGTGATATAGGCTTTAAAGGACTTCATCATCTAATCTGGGAGGTTGTAGACAATTCTATTGACGAGGCAATGGCTGGTCATTGCGATACCATTCATGTGACTATTGAAACTGATAATTCTGTTACCGTAAGAGATAATGGAAGGGGAATTCCAACGGGCTTTCATGATAAAGAGCAAAAGTCCGCTCTTGAGGTTGTTATGACTGTTCTCCATGCCGGTGGCAAATTTGATAAAGATACCTACAAGGTTTCTGGAGGTCTTCATGGTGTAGGTGTATCCTGTGTCAATGCCGTATCTAGCGACCTCAAGGTGATGGTTTACCGAGATGGTAAAATTCACGAGCAGGAGTATAAAAAAGGTATTCCTCAATACTCAGTCAGAGAAATAGGTACTACGGACGAACACGGAACTTTTGTTCAGTTTATGCCGGATCAAACTATTTTTGAAGTCTCCGAGTATAAATACGAGATAGTGGCCAATCGTTTACGTGAGTTGTCATTTTTGAATAGGGGTATCACGCTCACATTGACAGATAAGCGAACTCTTGATGACGATGGAAATACAATTACGGAGACTTTCTTTTCAGAGGGTGGATTGTCCGAGTTTGTGGCATATATAGACCAAAGCAGAGAACGTCTGATTCCTGAGCCTATGTGTATGGAAGGGGAGAAGGATGGCGTACCTGTAGAAGTTGCCATGATTTATAATAATTCTTATTCTGAGAATGTTTTTTCATTTGTGAATAACATCAATACTCACGAAGGTGGAACCCATGTTTCTGGATTCAGAATGGCTCTTACTAGAACCCTTAAAGGTTATGCCGAAAAGTCAGGAATGCTTGCTAAAGAAAAGATAGAAATATCTGGTGATGACTTTCGAGAAGGATTAACAGCTGTTATATCTGTTAAGGTACAGGAGCCTCAATTTGAAGGCCAGACAAAAACTAAACTAGGTAACTCAGAGGTCACTTCTGCCGTGAGTGGTTGCGTTCAAGAAATGCTTCAAAACTACTTGGAAGAAAACCCAAAAGAGGCAAAGACCATCGTAGATAAAGTGATAATAGCCGCAAAGGCTAGAATTGCAGCTAAAAAGGCACGTGAGATGGTCCAGCGTAAAAATGTTTTGACCGGAGGTGGTTTGCCAGGGAAATTGGCCGATTGTGCTAATTCTGATCCAGCTGTATGTGAGGTATATCTTGTAGAAGGAGACTCCGCTGGTGGTTCTGCCAAACAGGGGAGGGATAGAGCCTTTCAGGCTATTTTACCGTTGAGAGGAAAGATATTAAATGTAGAAAAGGCTCAAGAATATAGGATTTATGAGAATGAAGAGATAAAGAATATTATTACAGCATTAGGAGTAAGAATGGGAAGGGATGGTGATGAAAGAGCTTTGGACATAGAAAAGCTTAGATACCATAAAATCATTATCATGACTGATGCTGATATTGACGGGAGTCATATAAGAACGCTTATTCTAACTTTCTTCTACAGGTTTATGAAGGAGTTGATAGTGAAGGGTTACGTCTATATTGCTCAGCCACCCTTTTATTTAGTTAAAAAAGGTACAAAATCTGAATATTGCTGGACGGAGGATCAGAGATTAGCCGCAATCAAAAGATTGGCAGGCAATGGCAAAGAAGAATCTGTCGGTGTTCAACGCTATAAAGGTTTAGGTGAAATGAATCCTGAGCAACTGTGGGTAACTACCATGGACCCAGAAGGAAGAACATTAAAGCAAGTTACCATAGAGTCTGCTGCAGGTGCAGACCACCTATTTTCTATGCTCATGGGGGATGAAGTACCACCTCGGAGAGAATTCATTGAGAAAAATGCCAAATATGCTAATGTGGATGTATAATTAATTCCATTTAAATAGAAAAAAGGCCAGCATATGCTGGCCTTTTTTGATCTCCTTTGGAAAGGTTTGTTTACAGGAAGTATTGAAGTCTAAGATTCAAAAAAAGTAAATTTGACAGATAACTGAATCAGGAAATGTGCGAGAAAAGACCATTTTTATTACAGTTAAATCTCGTCGATGAGTGATACTAAACCTTGGCTAAAAAATTACCCAAAAGGGGTTCCATCTGAAATCAATTCTGATGCCCATAAGTCTTTAATAGAATTGATGTAGGAAGCTTGTGCTAACTTCGTCATTTAGCAGCTTATTCTAATCTAGGTAAAGAATTAACCTATGCCGATATTGACATACAGTCTCGAAACTTTGCGGCATACTTACAGCTTATTGGTTTTGTCGAAGGAGATAGAATTGCTATTCAGACGCCTAACTGTTTGCAGTATCCAATTGTACTATTTGGTTCTCTTAGAGCAGGGTTCGTGGTTGTTAATACGAATCCTCTCTATACATCTAGAGAGATGAGACTTCAATTTAATGACTCAGGAGCTAAAGCTATTGTGATAGTTGCCAATTTGGCGTGTAATCTAGAGAAGGTTTTGCCAGAATCTAAGATTGAACATGTAGTAGTTACAGAGTTAGGGGATCTATTAGGATTTCCAAAGAAACAATTTGTCAATTTTGTGGTGAAGAGTGTCAAAAAAATGTTGCCAGCTTTTTCACTTGCGAACTACACTAAGTTTTCAGATGCTTTAGTAAAAGGTGCCAATTCTTCTTACGCTAAATTAGAGGTAAACAGCTCGGATCTTGCTTTTATTCAGTATAAAGGAGGATCCACTGGTGTATCTAAAGGAATCATGCTTTCACACACAAATTTAGTGGTAACCTTAGAGGCTAATTACGCTTGGCAATAAGAAATCATGAAAGATACAGATGATGAAAAGTTGGTGGTAGTAGCTGCATTGCCACTCTATCACGTTCATGCATTAACCATTAATGCTATGTCGGCATTAATGGTTGGCTTTGTGAACCTTTTAATCACTAATCTTAGAGACTTAAATACTTTTGTCAAAGATATTAAATAGAATCCGCCGCATATTTTCACGGGTTTAAATACCCTTTATAATGGACTTCTCAACCATCCAGAAATAAAAAACGTAGACTGGAGTATACTTAAGATCACGTCAGCCGGAGGTATGGCACGTCAGAACGTAGTTGCAAAAAGATGGTATGATTTAACAGGTTGTATACCTGCCGAAGGTATTGGTCTGTCTGAAAATTCGCCAGTTTTGATATCAAATCCACTAAAAAGAGACATTAAGATTGGAACTATTGGTATACCATGGCCAAGCACAGATGTAAGGATACTAGGAGATAATAATGCTTGGGCGGTTCCAGGCGAGCGAGGTTAAATTTGTGCTCATGGTTTCCTGGTGATGTCTGGATATTATAAACGAGAAGGAGAAAGCGACAACGTGTTTTTAACAGATGCTACTGATGTTAGACGTAGTTTAAATCGGGAGATATTGGCGTTATGAGGTTGATGGCTACTTTAAACTTGTAGAAGAAAAAGGGTATAATTCTGGTGTCTGGCTTTAATATTTTTCCCATTAAGGTTTAAGATGTTTTTAGCAGAGCATCCAAGAATTTTAGAGCTGGCATGTATTGGTGTTCCAGATGAAAATTTATGGAGGCATTTAAGGTTTTCATAGTGAATAAAGATCGAGAACTTACAGAGGACTCCATTAAGACTTTTGCCAGATATAATTTGACGCCATATAAATGTCCAAAACATATTGAATTTAGGGAAGAACGTCCTAAAACTAATGCGGGTAAAGTATTAAGTTGGACACTGAAAGAAGAGGAGGCAATGACTACTTAATTTTAACAAGCTGTTTTAAAATTAAATACCCCGCTGAAAACTTTCGACGGGGTATTTCTTTACATACAGTTTAATAAAAGGTTTATTTTTTATTGATTTTTTAATTAAAGCGGTAATTTATTCCGTAATTAATTCCTAGATATCTTGGCTTAAACGTGAATCCTTCTGTCTTATCTACGCCAGAGGTTAAGGTCTGTTGCAGATTAGAACCCACTGAGATTTGCCAATTATCTCTTATCATATAGTTCATATTTACTCCTGCAATTCCACTTAGGTTAAGCGGTTTGTAGGCGGAGTTTGAAGCTGTAAGTCTACTTCCAGACTCGGGCAGATTGTCAAAAACGTTGTTTATAATAAAGTCACCAGATATACCTGTCATGAAAGAGGCTTCAAGTTTTTGTGTAATTGGAAGGTGATAACCGACATTCAGAGGTATCATTAAAAACTGGTAATCATTATCGATATCAGCACCAGAAGAAATGACAGTATTGTTGGTCAGGCTACTTTCTCTTCTTATGTAATAAGACTCCAAGAAAGTACTCACACTTCCTGTCCTTTCATTGTAGGAATAAACATTACTAGCCACCAAAGACCTTCCTGCCATGTATCTAATGCCGGTACCTATCGAAAACCTATTCTTTATTCTTTTGCCATAATTAAAGCCTATGTTAATTGAATTACCGGGTTTTACATCATTAAAGGGCTGTGATAGAGGGATAGCAAACGTTTCTCTTTGAATAGGATTAGTAGAAACACTATTTGGTTCAAAAGAAGTTATAAGCACGTCACTAGCGGAAACTAAAGCGGCACGCTCAAAATTACTTATTTTAAAGTTTGGGTCGAAAGGCGATACGCCTGACATTAAACCAAACCACGAACGTTGTATAAAATTCCTATTAGCTACCAAGATTTCTTCGGGAGTATCGTAAGACAACTTACTGCGAGTAAGCACGAAACTATTTCCGTATGCATCAAAGCCTTTACCTAATAAGATCTTCAAAGTCTTAAAAGTGTCTTCAATATTAGATACTAAATCAGATTTTGAAGAATCAATTTCTAAAGACCTTTCCGAAATTGTTTCATTATCAAATGAGGCTGAAATGGCTTTCAAATTTAGTGCAAACTCTTTATTTGTTTTTAAAATATTTATTTTGCTTGATAAGATAGTATTAGCGTCAGCTGTTTTGTTGCTGGTTACTTCACCTTCAAGGTGCTTACTGGTGCTATTTTCTGTAGAATAATCCTTTAAATCGTTAGTAGAACTTTGAGCATCCTGAGCCTTAAAAATTGGGAATGTTTTAGATACCTGCTTTTCGGGCTTTCCGGGCGCACTGAAAGGTGATTTTATAATAGAAAAACTAAAAGCAAGAAGTAAAAGAGCCGCAATACCCGCAGCAGCATACTTATTAAACCACACAAAGAAAATAGGCTTCCTTTCCTTTTCTAAAGCCGAAGCAATATTGTCCCAAACAAATGAATCAGGGATTTCAGAGGCTGTTACCAACTTATTTTTAATAACGGCTTCTGCTGAAAACTTTTGGTCTAATTTATTCTCAATATTTTTCCAAACATCAATAGATGGATTTTCTTCTGCGTCTTGCAAGGCTTCTCTCCATTGATTTTCAAAGGAACTGTACATTGTATGTTTAAAACTTTACTAGTATTTCTCTAGATTTTTTTCAACTGCAAGTTTTTCCTGCAGTAACATTTTAGCCCTAGAATACTGAGATTTAGAAGTTCCTTCTGTCACCTCCAGAATTTTAGCTATTTCTTGATGCTTAAAACCTTCAATGGCGTAGAGATTAAAAATGGTTCTACACCCTTCTGGTAATTCCCCTATCATCTTCATCAAATGCTGATAGGATAAGTTTTCAAAACCTAGGTTCGAATAATGTAAGTTTTCATTTATCATGTAATCTCCTTCTAGACTTTGTGTCAGCTTTTTATCTTTTTTTAAGGCTTTCAAAGCAGTATTTACTACAATTTTCCTTAACCAAGCCTCTAGCGGACTATCAAACCTAAATGTATCTAAATACCTAAATATCTTCACAAATGAATCTTGCAAGACATCTTGAGCATTTTCTCTATCTCTCATATACCGAAGAGCCACGACAAATAGCTTGCCCGAATAGAGATCGTAAAACTCTTTTTGGGCATTCCGATTCTGCTTCAAGCAGTCTTGGATTATTTGATTTTCATTGGGCATTCAGTACTCAAGATGGATAAATATTTTAGGATTTTCATCCTGCTATTGAATCAATCTTAGAGATAGGGTCAATAATCAGGAGTCTTAAACGTTTAATTTGGTTGGAACTGTCTAAGAAATATTCTTAGATAATCAGTTTTCAGATCCAGGTTTAAAGTTTCAACAAGATTAAAAGGCATTTGAACTGCCGATAGGCCTTGGCTCAAAACCAGTTTTTTGCTTTTGAATAATCTTATTTCGTCATAGGCGTCAGCATCAATAAATAATTGATGCAACCTAGGGCCACCCTCTACCACAAGTGATTGTATATTCCGTTCAGTCAATGCGTCTAAGATCTGCTTAACCACAGATATGCTTTCATCCAATCTTATGTGTTCAATATTGTTTTTAGAAATACAATCACTTCTACTAAATACGATAGTTTTTGCGGTATCGTCTAAAATGTTTAGAGAAATATTGCTTTTGAATGTTGGAAATAGAGCTAATCTAATTGGATTTCTCCCTGACCAGTTTCTTATTGACAATGTTGGGTCATCATTTATGATTGTCTGACTGCCCACTAATAGGGCATCCTCGTCGGCCCGTAGCTTATGGGAATGCATCTGGGCGTAAAGACCACTAATTTTCGTGGGTTTACCATCATTAAGAGCCACAAAGTTGTCGGCAGATTCTGCCCACTTTAGAATGATGTAGGGTTGTTTTTTTTCTTGAACTTTAAAAAAACGTTTGTTCAGTTCTCTGCCGTGTTCTTCTAAAAGGCCAGTATGTACGTCAATTTTCGCGTCTTTAAGTTTTTGAATTCCTTTTCCATTCACAGAAGGATTCGGGTCTTGATTACAGACAAACACTCTTGCTATTCGCTCTTTGATCAGCAAATCTACACAAGGAGGAGTTTTTCCGAAATGTGAACAAGGCTCTAAAGTGACGTATGCAGTAGACTCAGATAAAAGGCTCTTATCTTTCACAGAATTTATTGCATTAACTTCGGCATGTTCTTTTCCATATATCTGATGCCAGCCTTCACCAATAATGACGGAATCATACACTATGACGCAGCCTACCATGGGGTTTGGACTAACTTGACCCATACCTAGTCGGGCAAGTTCCAAAGCTCGAGACATGAAGAATTCATCTGTCACTCAGTAATTTCTTTGTGTGCTCAATATTAATCAAACATTGTTTGTAATATCACGTTTACACCAAGAAATAAGGCATAAAAAAAGCATCTGAGCTTTGCTCAGATGCTTTTTTTGAAAAGTTCTTCAATCCTAAGCCATTTCTACTTGACGACCCATACGCTTGCGCTCGTTTTCGTCAAGATATATTTTACGCATTCTTAAAGATTTTGGAGTTATTTCTAAGTACTCGTCTTTTTGAATGAATTCCATACAATCTTCTAGAGAGAATTGAACCTTAGGTGGAATTTTAACGGCATCATCCGCACCAGAAGAACGCATGTTGCTCAACTTCTTTGTGGTCTGTAGATTTACAACAATATCGTTTTGGCGATTGTGCTCTCCAACAACCATTCCCATGTATATCTCTTCTCCTGGATTAATGAAAAATTGACCTCTATCTTGAAGTTTATCCATAGAATAAGGAATAGCGGGTCCGTTAGACATTGAAATTAATGAACCGTTAGTTCTGCCAGGTAAAGGGCCTTTATAAGCTTCAAAAGCTTTGAACCTATGATTCATAATTGCTTCTCCCTGAGTCGCCGTCAAAACATTACTTCTGAGACCTATTAAGCCTCTAGATGGAATATTGAATTCTAAATGCTGTAAATCCCCCTTAGGTTCCATAACAAGTAATTCACCTTTTCTCTGAGTAGCAAGTTCTATTACCTTTCCAGAAGATGCTTCAGGAACGTCTACGGTTAATGTTTCTATTGGCTCAAGTTTTTCTCCGTTTTCTCCTTCTTTAATAATTACTTGAGGTTGGCCCACTTGAAGTTCATATCCTTCCCTACGCATTGTTTCTATCAATACAGAAAGGTGAAGAATACCTCTTCCAAAAACCATGAATTTATCTTCAGTTTCGCCAGGCTCCACTCTAAGAGCTAGGTTTTTCTCTGTTTCTTTCATTAAGCGATCTCTCAAGTGACGAGACGTTACAAATTTTCCTTCTTGACCGAAAAACGGTGAGTTATTAATAGTGAAGAGCATGTTCATAGTAGGCTCATCAATAGAAATTCTTGGAAGAGCTTCTGGCTCATCAATGTCTGCAACCGTATCTCCAATTTCAAAAGCTTCAATGCCTGTAATTGCACAAATTTCTCCAGACGCCACCTCGCTTACCTTTACCTTACCTAGTCCTTCAAAAACATGTAGCTCTTTGATCTTATTTCTTTTCATACTGCCGTCTGCAGTACAAAGCATTACTTGTTGTCCTTCTTTTAAAACCCCTCTTTTAATTTTTCCAACAGCTATTCTTCCCACAAACTTAGAATAGTCTAAAGATGTGATTTGCATTTGAGATGGACCTTCCTGAGTAACGGCAGGTGGAATGTGCTTGATGACAGCATCTAGCAAAGCAACGATATTATCTGTTGGCTTTTGCCAGTCATCACTCATCCAGCCTTGCTTGGAGGAACCGTATAACGTTGGAAAATCCAACTGATCATCTGTGGCGTTTAGGTTAAACATAAGGTCAAAAACCATTTCGTGCACCTCATCAGGTCGACAGTTTTCTTTGTCTACTTTATTGACAACCACGATCGGCTTCAGTCCTAAATCTAGAGCTTTACCTAATACGAAACGCGTTTGAGGCATTGGACCCTCAAAAGCATCTACCAATAGGATAACGCCGTCTGCCAACTTAAGTACACGTTCCACTTCACCACCAAAATCTGCGTGGCCTGGAGTGTCTATAATGTTGATTTTAGTATCACCATATCTCACAGATACGTTTTTTGATACGATCGTAATTCCTCTTTCTCTCTCTAAATCGTTATTGTCAAGAATAAGCTCCCCAAATTCCTGATTATCTCTAAAGATTTTCGAAGCATGGATGATCTTATCTACCAAGGTAGTCTTGCCGTGGTCGACGTGAGCAATGATGGCGATGTTTCTGATGTCTTGCATAATGTTGATTTTCTTTGACCCTAGGTATTTAGAGGGTTCTTCAAAAAGTCTGCAAAATTAAACATTATAGACAGCAAAGTCTAGCGGGCTATCTTAATATGATCACTATCAGGCCAAAGTGACAATAATCATTAGGAGAGTACAAAAACAATAAATTGAAAGTTAAAAAGTCTCTATGATTAGAGACTTTTAACTACATGTTTATGACAACCTAATGTGTGTAGCATCATATCCTCTTAAGAAGTCTTCTATATTAAGTCTCTTCTTACCAGGTATTTGAAGGCTCTTAATGCCAATTATACCATCTGATGTCTGAACGGCAAAGAGACTTTTATTGTCTGTATTGATTTCGCCAGGAGTAGTAGAATCAGAACTGGTCTCTAACATTTCTGTTTGATATACCTTTAGGGCTCCCTTTTGCCCATTTTCTGTGTTATGAAAAGTTGACCATGCCCCTGGATACGGACTTAAGCCGCGAATGAAATTATAAACTTCTACGGTACTTTTTGACCAATCTATTTCGCAGTCTTCTTTAAAGATTTTAGGTGCAGGTTTAAGAATATCTATTTCCTCCTGTTCCATTTGTGGGTAGTCATTGGCGGCAATAGATTTTACCGTTTTCAAAACCAACTCGGCACCAAGAACCATGAGTTTATCATGTAGGCTACCAGCGGAATCTTCTGGGAGTATATTTAAACTTTCTTTAAATATGATTTTCCCCGTATCAATATCCTTTTCTATAAAAAAAGTAGTGACCCCCGTTTCTTTGTCACCATTCATAACAGCCCAGTTTATGGGTGCGGCTCCTCTATATTGTGGTAGTAGAGAGCCATGAAGGTTAATTGTACCCAGTTTTGGCATATTCCAAACTACCTCTGGCAACATTCTAAAAGCAACTACGACCTGAAGATCTGCTTTAAAAGAGCTAAGCTCTTTTAGAAAATCGGGATTTTTAAACTTAGGCGGCTGCAATACTGGAATATTATTCTCAACAGCGTATAATTTGACAGGCGACTGTTGAAGTTTTTTTCCTCTTCCCGCAGGTTTATCTGGAGCAGTTAAGACAGCCACGACTTCAGAGCCTGCTTCTACTAAGACACGAAGGCTCTCTACCGCAAAATCTGGCGTGCCCATAAAAATTATCCTCATGTACTGATAGCTTTATTTTATGCAAAATTAAAAAAAGCAAAAGTCAAAATGAATACAGATATTGATTAACTCGGAATAATTTGTAGGTTTGTTATGTAAAGTTTCAAAATGAAGCAGCAAAGTTTATTTTCTTTCAATGAATGTCTCTGAGTTAGATTCCAAATAACCCATATTGAAATGGTTTGGAACGGCAGAGATGGCCGTTCTTTTTTATAACCCACCTTTAAGAGGCGGGTAATTTTTTTTAATATCAGTTTATATGTCAAAATATCAATATTACACGAAAGAAGGTTATGCAAACCTGAAAAATAAGTTGTCAGACTTAAAAGGCAAAGGGAGACTGGATATTGCAAAACAAATAGCAGAAGCAAGAGATAAGGGAGACTTATCCGAGAATGCAGAGTATGATGCGGCTAAGGATGCTCAAGGCCATATGGAGTCTGAAATTTCTAAATTGGAAGTTCTCATGTCTGTAGCTAGAATTATAGATGAGTCAGCCATAGATAACTCTTCTGTTTCTCTTATGAATAAGGTTACCATTAAAAACTTGAAAAACGGGGCCAAGATGGTGTATACGCTTGTGGCAGAAGAAGAGGCTGATTTGAAGCAAGGTAAGATTTCTATTAATTCACCCTTTGCAAAAGGACTGCTTGGAAAAACTGTCGGTGATAAAGCTGAGATTCAGGCTCCAGCGGGAATTGTGGAAGTAGAAATTATGGACATAGCCACTTAATGTATGTCCACAATTTTCAGTAAAATAGTGAATGGAGAGATTCCCTGTCACAAAATAGCCGAAACAGAAGAGTTCTTGGCATTTTTGGATGCTTCTCCTTGTGCCAAAGGGCATACTTTAGTCATTCCTAAAGCAGAGGTTGATTATATTTTCGATTTAGATGATGAGCTCTATTTAAGACTTATGGCCTTTTCAAAAAAAGTGGCATCGTATGTGAAGCAGGCTATTCCATGTAAAAGGATTGGGATTTCAGTGATAGGATTAGAGGTGCCACACGCTCATGTTCATCTTATTCCTTTGAAAAGTATGGCTGATATGGATTTTGGTAAAAAACTAACTTTAAGCCAAGAAGATCTCACTGAAATAGCGGTACGTATCCGTTCAGTAATTTAATACGGAGAGGAGTGTTTAAATTGTCATTTTATTATATCAGTAAAAACTAAAAATCAAATTTATGTCAATTGTAAAAGTTATCGAACTAATAGCTTCCTCAGAAAAGAGCATAGAAGACGCGATTCAGAATGCTGTGACATCAGCTTCAAAATCTATCCATAACATAGATTCTGTGTATGTACAAGATATTAAAGCACATGTTAAAGATGGAAAAATCACAACTTTTGGATGCATTTGTAAGTTGTCTTTTAGAGTTGATTCTTAAAATCACTTCCTTTATCGTTCGTAAAAGGGAATCCCTGTTGGTGTTCCCTTTTTTTGTGCCAAAATGTAAGGTTAGCAGGTTAATTGATACTTTTTAATTGGCATTGTAATTTTTTCTATTATTTGGGGGTTATAGAACTACCAAAACCATTTTCTTGAATCCGTTATGCGTAAGATATTTTTAGGCTTTTTAATACTTTTCCTAGCGTCATTGGCTACCAATGCCCAGATTTTAGAACCAGCCACTTTTACTTTTGATACAAAAAAGGGAGAGGTAAAAGTCGGAGATATCATAGGGTTAGAATTCAATGCCACTATTGAGAAGGATTGGCATTTATATTCTTCAGACTTTGATCCACACTTAGGTCCTATAGTTTTAGAAACGAAGTTTATTCGGAATGATTCGTATAAATTGATTGGGTCATTAAAGGCTGTAAACCCGAAAGAGCATTTTGAGCAAATATGGGAAGGGAATACGACTTACTTTGAAGAAGAAGGTCAATTAATCCAGATGGTTCAGATATTGAAACCTGATCCTGAAATTAAAGGGGAAATATCGTTTCAGACCTGTACAGATTTAACAGGCCGATGTATTAATTCTAAAAAGAAGTTTTCGTTTGAGGTACAAGCTATCGCCTCTAGTGCTGTACTAGCTCCAAACAAATTAATTACTGATGCTGTCGAAGAAACCTTGGTGGCTTCAACTGAATTAAACAATACTGAGCCAGAAGCTTTTGAAGAGGCTAGATCCGTTACAGAGGAAGGAAATAACAAAGCAGTTTTAGAACAAGACTTTGTGGAGGTAAACACAGATAAGCTAATGCCAAACCCTGTAAAAGCGGATAGGGCCTCTTTGTGGACGTTTCTTTTAGGAGCTTTCGGGACTGGCTTTGCAAGTATTTTTATGCCTTGTATTTTTCCTATTATGCCGATAACAGTTAGCTTCTTCACCAAACAAAAGAACGGTAGGGCTAAGGCTATTTTTTATGGGATATGCATTCTAATAATATTTTCATTGATGGGTTTAGTGACAATGTCATTGGGGCCTACATTCCTTAATTTCTTAAGTACTCATTGGATACCAAATCTCATTTTCTTTTTAATATTCATTCTTTTCGGGGTATCCCTTTTGGGGGCTTTTGAAATCGTATTGCCTCATGGGGCTGTCAATAAAATAGATCAGATGTCTGATAAGGGAGGTTTGATAGGTATCTTTTTTATGGCTCTAACGCTGGTATTGGTTTCTTTTTCATGTACAGTTCCCTTGGTAGGAAGTTTATTGATCCTCTCGGCTGAAGGAGATGTTTTAAGACCACTTTTTGGAATGGCGGCATTTGGGTCACCATTTGCATTGGTTTTCGGCGGTTTAGCGTTCTTTCCTGATTTATTAAAGAAACTCCCAAAGTCCGGCGGTTGGTTAAACGAATTAAAAGTCGTTTTTGGCTTAGCAGAATTTGCCTTAGCACTGAAGTTCTTAAGCAATATTGATTTGACGCGTCATTGGGATTTAATCCACAGAAACTATTTTTTAATGTTTTGGATTCTCATCTCAGCAATGATAACACTTTATATTCTAGGTTTTCTACGAATGCCAAAGGATAGTAAAGTGGATAAAAAGTCATTTACAAGATGGGGTTTTGCGACTTTATTCTTTGTTTTTACTTTATATATGATTCCGGGCTTGTCCAATAAACCTTTGAGCTTATTGTCCGGGATATTGCCCCCCATGCCTTTAACTAATGTAATTGCATTGGAAAACCCCAAAATGAAGAATTTGCCACATGGGCTCCAAGGCTTTAAAGATTATGATGATGCTCTAGCTTATTCTGCAGAAGTAGGAAAGCCAGTTTTAATAGATTTTACGGGTTATGCATGTGCCAACTGTCGTAAAATGGAGGAGTTTGTTTGGCCTAAAAAAGAGGTACTTACTAGACTTCAGGAAGACTTTGTGATTGCCTCCCTTTATGTAGATGATAAAGCGGAGTTACCAATAGAAAAGCATTATATATCAAGTTACGATAACGAAATGAAAACGACTGTTGGAGCTAAAAACATGGATTTAGAAATTACTGTTTTTAATAATAATGCTCAGCCTTATTATGTCGTGGTGGATAGTAAAGGAAATACTTTGCAAGATCCGATAGGTTATTCGACAGAAGAAGAATTTATTATTTTCTTAGATGAAGGGAAGAGTAAGTTTTAGGTTTTGAAAATTTTGTTCTTTTAGAGATGCTCTGCCATACAAATGGGAGAGCATTCTTCTATATAACCTTCTGATAAAAGGTGAATGAGCTGGGCTTACAGCTCTAATGCGGTAAATTGCACTAGTAAAAGTTCTAATGGATACTATGCTGTAAAGAGTTCTCGGCATTGTTATTTTAATGGCTGTAAGCGTTCACTGCTATTCACGCAAAGAGTTTTGGTATCAAGAACTTTTGAGAATATTACAAAGGGTTCTTCGCCAACCGGATGCCAGCTCCTATAATGAGGACAGCTTAGCAAACTATATGAATAGGTTGCATGCTAATGTATGGGTTATAAATGGCGGTGTAATTGTGGATTATTTTCAGAATGAACTGCCAATAGCTAATGTTAATCAATACCTATTTCTTCGGTGCCAATTTTACAGGGGAACAGATAAATATATGCACTGACTGTTATGAAAGGGTCGAAAGTAGTAGCCTATTTTTCAAACCCAATTGCCAAGTTTAACTACACTTTTGGCTATTCTGATTATAATGATATATTAGTAAATATACTTTTATGCGAAAGTAAGATTTTAGAAACGAATGCTCTAGCAAGTTTTAATGTTTATAAAAATAAGAAAGCCGGTTTGTATCAATTATCTCTGGTAGGGGGGACCCAAAGATCGTATAGGGTCTTAATTCCTGTTTCAGGAATTAAGGTGGAGCTACCATTTGACATAAAATCTCATGAGATATTAAGAGCGGACTCAGGAACTGTTAGTGCTCAAAAAGGAATAGATTGACTACAGATAATTTACATAAGTTTATGTCTTTGAAAATCATTAAATGAAGAAATTAATATTTACGGTTTGTCTTTTAAGTCAGTTCTCTTGTGCTAAATCACAAGAAGCTGAGCATGAAAAGCTTACTCACAAGCATACCAATGCACTTATAAACGAGAGCAGTCCTTATCTTCTACAACATGCCCACAATCCTGTTGATTGGCATCCTTGGGGAGAAGAGGCTCTCTCTAAAGCAAAATCTGAAAAAAAGCTGCTTTTAATTAGTATTGGATATGCGGCTTGCCACTGGTGCCATGTTATGGAGCATGAAAGTTTTGAAGACGCTACTGTAGCAAAATTCATGAATGATAATTTCGTGGCTATAAAAGTAGATCGAGAAGAACGGCCAGATATAGACCAAGTTTATATGAACGCTGTACAGCTTATAAACGGAAGAGGCGGTTGGCCCTTGAATTGTATCGCTTTACCAGATGGCAGACCTCTTTATGGCGGAACCTATTTTCCAAAAGTAAGGTGGATGGATATGCTAAAAAGTGTGCTTGATTTCACAGAGAACAATCCTGAGCAGGCGGAGGAGCAAGCTCAGGCTCTAACTGCTGGTGTTCAAACGCCAGTTTTTAGTAGCATCTCGAAGACATCAAATAAATATACAGTCGAAGATTTAGACCAAGTTTTTGAAAACTGGAAGGGAAGCATAGATTATAAAGAAGGTGGGGGTAAAAGAGCTCCAAAGTTTCCTTTACCAATTGGCTATCAATATTTATTAAATTATAATCAGCTATCTAATTCTCCTGAGGCCTTAGAGGCTGTTAATATTACTTTAAAGAAAATGGCTCATGGAGGAATTTATGATCAAGTGGGTGGCGGTTTTGCGAGGTATAGCACAGATGCTGTTTGGAAGGTGCCACACTTTGAAAAAATGCTATATGATAATTCTCAACTCGTTAGTCTGTATGCTAAAGCCTTTCAGCAAACTAAAAATCCTTTATATAAAAAGGTGGTTAAGGAGACCTTGGAATTTATTGAAAGAGAGTTGACGGATGAGAGTGGTGGCTTTTACTCATCATTAGATGCAGATAGTGAGGGTGAGGAAGGGAAGTTTTATGTCTGGACAAAGATTGAATTTGATGAAGTTGTGGGCAAAAATGTAAGTTTGTTGGCGGAGTATTTTGAGGTGACTGCCAATGGCAATTGGGAACATGGAAATAACATTTTGCTTAAAACCGAAAAGCCCAAGGAATTGGCTTTCAAAAATGACATCTCTA
>JBNMFK010000045.1:0-17583 GCA_051269965.1 Algoriphagus sp.
AAAGGCTACCGCGATATATTTTATTTTGACATTGAAGCGTCTAAAAAAGAAAAATTCATAATCTGGAATGAGCGTTACAGTGGCAAACATTACGGCATAAACTGCTGCTGTAGCTCCAGCGGTCGTTGGTGCCAAATTAATATTGGCTTTGGTAAAGCCAATCATATTAAAGAAAAAGATATAAAAGATACCTGAAAAAATATAGCCCAACACATATACATTGAGTAGCTTCCGACTTCCTAAAAAGTCTTGCATTAGGAAGCCAAACCAATAGAGAGCAATAGCATTAAAAAGCAGGCTAAAAAAAGAGTGATTTACAAAGCCAAATATGAACAAACTCCAGGGGTGTTCTATGAGCTCAGAGACGTTGGCGTTTAGCAGTATGTTTTGATTAATTCCAGGCACCAAGCTAGCAGTGTCTGGTGACAGGGAAAGAATCAGCGAAACTAACGTGTATGCTACAAAGACAAACAAGTTTACTAGAATCAGCTGAACGCTGGAACTGCTTCCTGTGCTAAAAGCCGTGCGTATGTCGTCTCTTATGCTTCCCATACTATATCATATGTTTATTCATTACTACCATTTACGGAAATTTTGGCCTTGACGTTGATCAAAAGCGAAAAACTTTAACAATATGAAACCGGTTACCAAACCACCAATGTGTGCAAAATGTGCTATTCCAGACTGAAGACCAGTTGTACCGGCGTATAATTCATAAAGCCCATATAAAATTACAAAATATTTGGCTTTTATAGGTACCGGAAAAAATAAGAGCATTAATTCTGTATTAGGGAAGAGTACACCAAAAGCTACCAAGATACCGAATATGGCTCCTGAGGCACCTACCATAGGTGTTAAAGCTTGTCTCCAATAGAGTTCAGAATCTGTCAATAGCTGACTCATCTCATAGGTATTTAAAACAGAATTTAACACCGCCGCTCCTATTCCAGTAATTATATAGTAAATCAAGAATTTCTTAGAACCCATAAAGCTTTCTAGAGCTGAGCCGAAGATAAATAGGCCGAACATATTGCTAAACAAGTGTCCTAAGCCTCCATGCATAAACATGTAGGTAAACACCTGCCAAGGTTTAAAGTTTGGATTAAATAATTGTTCGTTGTTTGGCAAAAGGGGATTAAAAAACGCAAAATTTGAATAGAAGAATTGCTGAGCCAAATTTGAGATAATGAAAACGGCTACATTAGCTATTAGCAGTTGTTTTACAATGGGTGTTATTCTATCAAACATATTTTCTTATTTAATTAAAAACCGTCAGTACTTGAAATGAGTTCCGAGAGTTTATCCAGGCTTATAACGGTCATTATTTTTTGACCATCAGGTGTATGAGATGGCATAGAGGTTTCAAAAAGCCTATTAATGAAAATGTTGACCTCTTTTTTGTTCATTTTTTTTAAACTTTTACTGGCCGTTCTTTTAGCTAAGGTCTTTGCCAATGTTTTCGTTTTATCCAGCCTAACGTTAGTCTCATTTTGGATAGATTCCTTGATGAGATCTTCTAAAACCATAGCTCCTTCTTCATCAGAAGTTTCCATAGGAATACCGCTGATGATTAGGCTACTTTTGCCAAAAACATCAAATCCAAAACCTAGAGCATGTATTTCGTCTTTAAAGGTCATAGCTAGTTCAAATTCCTCAGGTCTAAGATTAAGCGTTTTTTGAAATAATAATTGCTGTGAAGCTCCAGATTTATTGGCCAAGTTTTTCTCATATTTCTCAAATAGAATTCGTTCCCACGCCGCTTTCTGATCCATAAGGAGCATGCCACTTTTAACTTGTAGGGCCATATATTTTAAGTGAATTTGAACAGCGTCCACTTCTTCTAAATCTGGTTTTACTTGGGTTTCTATTCCAGAATTGGCTTTAGAACTCATGTGGACGTTTTCATCTGTTTTTTGAAAATTTGCCGCACTCTCTAACCCCTTGTAAAGGGTTTCCCAGTCTTGCTGAGTGTCTTTTCTCGGATTCTGAAAGCTACTAGACCTTTCAAAATTAGAGACTGAAGAACCCGCTCTATCAAAAGCAGTCGGAGCCTTTTCTGGCATTTTAAAATTAGTCAGATTTCCAAAGTTTATGTCAGAATCAAAATCAATACTAGGAGTTAAATTATAAACACCGATAGCTTGTCGTACTGCAGATCTTAGAATACTGTAAACGGCTCTTTCATCATCAAATTTTATTTCTGTTTTCTGAGGATGAATGTTGATGTCGACATGGGATGGGTCTATCTCTATATTTAGTACATAAAATGGATAGTGTCTTTCTGGAATAGTACCCTCAAAGGCCATGGTTACCGCGTGGTGTAGATAAGGGCTTTTGATAAACCTGTGATTAATAAAAAAGTATTGATCTCCACGTGTTTTCTTAGCGGCCTCTGGTTTTCCAACAAATCCACTTATATTGACGTAAGGTGTTGTTTCTTCACATCCGGCCAGCTGCTGTCTGTAGTTTTTGCCAAAAACATCCACAATACGTTTAGAGAGTTTAGCGATTGGCAATTTATAGAGATCAATGTTATTGTGAAACAGGTCAAAAGCTACTTCTGGGTGTGCTAATGCCACCCGGTGAAACTCGTCTAGAATGTGCTTCATCTCCACGGGGTTAGACTTCAAAAACTTTCGTCTGGCAGGGACATTGTAAAACAAATTTTTAACACTTACGCTAGTTCCAATAGCCGTAGAGACGGGCTCTTGGGTTTTCACCTCAGAGCCTTCAATGGACAGCAGAGTGCCTAATTCGTCTTCTTCTCTCTTACTCTTTACTTCCACTTGTGCGACAGCGGCTATAGATGCAAGAGCCTCACCCCTAAAGCCCATGGTACGGATGGCAAAAAGGTCTTCAGATTTGCTGATTTTTGAGGTAGCATGTCGTTCAAAACTCATCCTAACATCTGTAACAGACATTCCTTTGCCATTATCAATGATTTGAATCAGGGTTTTACCAGAGTCTTTAATGATGAGTTGGATTTCGGTGGCATCGGCATCTATCGCATTTTCCATCAATTCTTTTACCGCAGATGCAGGGCGTTGCACTACCTCACCAGCCGCTATTTGATTAGCGATAGTATCTGAAAGAAGATGAATAATATCCATAACAAACGGTAAGAAATTATTGTCTTACAAAGGTGCGGAATCTTGCTGCCATTCGCCTTTTCCAGAAAGATATTTTATGAACAAATCAGCCATAGATTGTTGAAAACTTTGGCGGGTAACGTCTTGGTTGTTTTGGGTAATAAGTAGTTGAATCTTTTGAGAGAGGGGGTTGTTTGGCTAATATTGAAAAACAAACTAATACGCTTTACATGAAAAAACTTGTTAAAATTCTTTTAGTTGTCATCGCCGTATTCGCAGTGATATTTTTCGTTCTAAAGAACTTCACTAAAAAAGCAAGCCCAGAAGCTACTGCTAATTTTACATCTAGCGACCTAAGTGTGATGGTAAATTACAGCCAACCAAGTGTAAAAGGAAGAACCATATTCGGTGATGTTGTGCCTTTTGACCAAGTATGGCGTACAGGTGCTAACGAACCCACTACCATTACTTTTAGTAGAGATGTAAAAATAGAGGGCCAGACATTGGCAGCTGGGAAGTATGCCCTTTGGACAGTACCTACGGCAGATAAGTGGACTATAATTTTTAACTCAGATATTCCTTTTTGGGGAGTAACCTACGAGGCTGAGACTAATGTATTAGAGGTGGAGGTTCATTCTAGTCAGACAGTCGAAAGTGTAGAAATGTTTAACGTCTCTTTCGTAGACGTCGACTCCGCAGGTATAAATATGAATTTAAACTGGGATAAAACATCAGTAACTGTTCTGATGGATTAAGAGGGATTGTGGAAATATAAAGCCCTTTAAGTTTATGACTTAAAGGGCTTTTTTTAGTTAATTTCCGCAAGTAAATCTTCCATTCTCTTACTCTTTGAGAAGCCTATTAAAAGTTCTTTTTTGGGAATGAAGTAGTTTTCTTCTTCTTCTCTAGAATCCACTTGGAGAGAGTCTTCTTCAGCCTCTTCGTCCATGAATTTCCAATCTTCGCAGGTGATGTCAAGCAAATCAAAAAGCGATTTAACAATTTTCTCACTTCGTTCTGAGATTAAAAATTCTGATGAATTTTTAAAAAACAAAAGAATTCTCTCATCTTCTATCCAAGAAAGGTCATTCATGACCTCATCTAAGGAGTCCATATTATGTTCGAAATAATCTGGGAAATGGAGTTTATCTGCCAAAGCCTCATAAAGCTGTGGCATAGTTTTGCAGGATTTACCATCAATTGTGATTAATGAAAAATCGGATAACTCGTCTGGAGTGTTGGTAGTAAACAGATTGTTCATGACTGAATAGGAGAAAATTTCATTTGATTAAAGATTTAAAAAATTATTATTCTAAAGGTGTAAAACTTTCATAATGGTCTAACGTGTAGTAGGCTCTCCCATCTGAACCGGTCACTAGCCTCTCTGCCCCCGTATTTTTTCCTTGTATTTTAGGGTAGATATCCCATTCTCGATACTGTATTTTTTGACTTTCCACATTAACTTTTGGAAGGAGTTGTTCAAAGTTCCTAAAGGAACGGCCTCCTACATATCCTTGCTGCGGATTATTGTACTGTTGAACATAGTCCCAGGTGTTGTAAGCGGCTTCCGGAATTTGAACTGGACTATATGATTTGCAGGAGAAAAATCCAACAATAGTTAAAAGAGCCAGTATTATGGAACGAAACATGTTTTAGTTGAGCGAAAAGCCTGGTACCATGATAGCACCGGCGTGGTTAAACATGAGTTCTGTCATTGAATATTGCATTTGGTCAATAAGTGGAAATTCGTTGATAACGTCCAGTACATCAAAATCGTTTTGAGCGTTAACAATAACCCAGAGCCTTCCTTTATCCATTGAGAGGGCATAAGATATTATTTTGCCTTCTTCCATAAACTCATCTACCACCATTTTTTGCACTGGAATTTTTTCCACAAAACTGGGTGGAAATGGAGTAGGTAGGTCAAACTCAACCATGAACTGAGACATAAAATCTTTCTTTAATGAAGGTTGCTGCAAGAAAAATACAATAATTTTTACAAATAGCCACTTTCTGTTCAATATTAACGCATCCAAATGATATTACGTTTACATTGCAACATAATTTCTCAAAAGGGGTGCCTAAATATAGGCTGAGATTATACCCATAGAACCTGATTCGGTTAGTACCGACGAAGGGATTTGAGCCTGAATTTTCTGCTATACTGCAGAAAATTCCTCGAGCTATGGTTTGTTGTTTTTTATAATCAAAACAATAGCAATTTTACCCCTTTCTTGCGTCATATTTTATATTTATGAACAAAAGAATTACGTTCGTGGCTCTCCTTTTTTTAGGAGCTTTCATGCCAGATTTAAAAGCACAGTCAGACAGCCTTTCGTCTATAGACTTAAGTGAGGTCGTAGTAAAGGCTACAAGAGCCACCGTCAAAACAGGTATGGCCTTTAGTACCATCAGGGAGAAAGAAATAGAAAAGCAAAACTTAGGACAAGATATCCCGTTTTTATTAAATCAAATGCCCTCTGTAGTCGTTACTTCTGATGCTGGTGCGGGAGTAGGATATACGGGCATACGTGTAAGAGGATCGGATGCTACTAGAGTTAATGTTACTCTGAATGGTGTTCCTTACAACGATTCTGAATCACAAGGAGTTTTTTGGGTGAATATGCCAGATTTTGCATCATCTGTAAGTAGCATTCAGATGCAGCGTGGCGTGGGTACATCTACCAATGGAGCAGGAGCCTTTGGAGCTAGTATTAACATCAATACATTAAAATACACAGAGGAGCCTTACGCGGAGGTGAATGTCTCAGGAGGGTCTTTTAATACATTAAAAACAAATGTTTTGGCCTCTACAGGATTAATGAATAATCATTTTGTTTTAGACGCCAGACTTTCAAAA
Organism: Algoriphagus sp.; assembly: GCA_051269965.1. GTDB lineage: Bacteria > Bacteroidota > Bacteroidia > Cytophagales > Spirosomataceae > Arcticibacterium. The sequence continues at coordinate 5,950 of JBNMFK010000045.1, forward strand.
ATTGTGTCAGATGGTTTTGTGCAGCGTGCCGCTTCTGATTTGACTTCCTATTACGTTTCTGCCGGATTTTACAACAAGCAAAACTTTGTGAGGCTTAATGTCTTTTCTGGAAAGGAAAAAACCTATCAATCGTGGTACGGAATTCCTCAAAGTTTAGCGAACGGCGATAAGACGGGTTTCCAGGCTTTCGTGGATAGAAACTACTACGACGATGCCTTCAAAAATCAATTATTGGCAGGTGGCCGAAGGTATAATTGGTATCAATATGAGAATGAAGTTGATAATTATCAGCAAAATCATGTTCAGCTGATTTCGTCTTTTAAGGTGGGTGAGCATTGGAGGTTAAATCCTACCCTACATTACACGAAAGGGCAGGGTTACTATGAAGCATTTAAAGACGGGAGATCTTTTGAAGATTACGGTTTACAGAATGTAACATTAGGAGCTGAGGTGATTGACGAGACAGACCTGATTCAAAGAAAGTGGCTCGACAATGACTTTTATGGAGGTGTCTGGTCACTAGATTATACGGGCCCTGGAAAACTGACAGGAACCTTTGGCGGCGGGTTAAATAAGTATATCGGCGACCATTTTGGGGAAGTTATTTGGGCAGAGTTTGCTTCGAACGGAGCTATAAGAGAAAGATGGTATGATAACACAGGCATTAAAACCGACTTTAATATCTATGCAAAAGGGTTTTATCAATTGAATGACAAGTTTAATGCATACGTAGACTTACAATACAGAAATGTAGGTTTAGCCATTGACGGAACGACAGATATCAGATTGGCCGTGAATACAGATGACCAGTACAACTTCTTCAATCCTAAATTGGGAATGAATCTCGAGATTGACCAAATTAATTCTGTTTATGCCTCTTTTGCCGTTGGGAATAAAGAGCCTAGCCGTCAGGATATTGTCGATGCCACATTTGCCAACAGTCAACCAAAACCAGAAAATCTACAGGATTTTGAGTTTGGGTTTAGGCACTTGGCCAGAAATACTCAGTTTGAGGCGAACGCCTACTTCATGAGTTATAACGATCAGCTGGTGCTGACTGGAGCTATTAACAATGTGGGAGAGGGTATCCGAGTGAATGTAGCCGATAGCTATAGGGCAGGTTTGGAGCTCCAAATAGCTCAAAAGCTAGGCAGTAAATTCTTGTTATCATTGAATGCCACTTTCAGTGATAATAAGATTAAAAACTTTACAGAGACTATCCCAAGTTCTGATGGTGAAACACCAGATGAAGTAAATAACTTTCAAGATACAGATATTGCTTTTTCACCAAACATTATAGCAGGGGGAAGTATTCGTTTCACACCAATTGAAGGCTTGGAGCTGGCTTTGTTGCCAAAGTATGTAGGTAAGCAGTTTTTGGATAACACCTCGGATGACAATAGAAGCTTAGATGCTTTCTTTGTAAATGATTTGAGAGTAAACTACAGCTTAAAGCCAAAGGGCTTTAAGAATATGACGCTAAGTTTATTGGTGAATAATCTTTTCAATACCCAGTATGAATCAAACGGCTATACCTACAGCTACATATACTTTGGTAAGGTTACAGAAAACTTTGTTTATCCTCAGGCAGGAACAAACTTTTTAGCGGCCTTGAAAGTAAGGTTTTAACGAATTCATTGTGTCATTATCAGACGAGCATGTCGGATCAATAGTTAAAGTATAAGAAAGACTATATTGAAGGGCATTAAGGCCCGAAAAGTAAGAAACCCCAAGGTCAGTATACCTTGGGGTTTCTCTTTTAGAGATTACTTCCCTAGCATCATCCCAGCCCAAATAGCTACAAGACAAATCATTAGGTTAAAGGAGATGTTAAGCATGGCGGTGCTATATTCCGCATTTTGAAGAAGTTTGAAGGTTTCATTGCTAAACGTTGAGAACGTACTAAAACCTCCGCAAAAGCCAATGGTTAGCATTGGCTTCCAGATGTTTTCAGATTGAAAAGTTTTGGCAGTAAGGTATCCTAAGAGTAAACTGGCCAAAATGTTGGCTAAAAGAGTGCCGTATGGTAGCCCATTACCTAAAGTTCCAGCACTAAATTTAGAAATAAGATAACGAGCGATGCTTCCAAAGCCGCCGCCCAAAAAGATATAAAGGAGTGTTTTAGACAATGTTTTATGCGATATTTGCCTTAAAGATAATCATTCCAAATTTTGATAAATAAAAGCCCAAAACAAAATGAGCTACTAAAACTTCTTGGCGTAGGCTTTGGTATTGCGGTCACGCTGGGCGGGACTATTGGAACAGGGATCTTACGAACTCCAGGTACGATAGCTTCTCATCTGGGGAGTCCGATTTTAATCATGGCTGTTTGGCTTGCTGTCAGTATTTATGCCGTTTTGGGTGTTTTATGTGCCATAGAATTAGGTGTTTCTGTTCCTAAAGCGGGTTCATGGTATGCTTACTCGCAAAGAGCCTTTGGAGATTATGTAGGTTTTTTAACGGGCATTACTTCATGGCTGGGCACGGTGGCCTCACTTGGTTTTGGAGCGTATACCATTGGAGAATATATAGCTATTTTATTTCCTAACACCTCATCTCAAATAGCTTTAATGGCCATAGTGATCTTAATAACGCTTACAGCCTTTCATCTCATTGGTACTGCCACAGGAGGGAAATCACAAGAGATATTATCTTTCATAAAGGCTGCGGGCTTGTTAGTTTTTGTCATTGTGTGTTTTGTTTTTGGCAAGGAAGAAACCGGGATAGAATCGGCGGCTTCCTTACCAAAACTGGCAGAAGGGTCGCTTTTGTTAGGAATTATAGCAGCATTGCAAGGTGTTTTTTATACGTTTGATGGCTGGCATACAGCGGCTTATTTTTCTGAGGAAAATACGGATGCTACTAAAAACCTCCCAAAAGCCATGCTTTCTGGCGTGATAAGCATCATAGTTATATACTTATTGGTAAATATGGCGATATTGTATGTTTTGCCAATGAAGGAGTTGCAAGGTTCTAAATTGGCAGCTGCGGATGCCGTGGCTCATATTTTTGGTGAAAAGCTTGGAAGAGTTATCACTGTCTTTTTATTGATTTCTATTTTAGGCATCATGAATACTCAGGTTATGATGGTACCTCGCACGCTTTATGCCATGGCTAGAGATGGGCTCTTTTTTAAGCAAGCTCAGGTGGTAAATAAAGGCGGCTCACCGGTTTTTGCAATGCTAATTACTTGTTTTCTTTCTGTTTCACTGATTTTCATTGGCAAAGAAACCTCAGGAAGGTTGCTAGATATTGCTACATTCTATTTTGTGTTTGCCTATGCTTTAGGGTTTGCTTCTTTATTAATGCTTCGCAAGAAAGAACCCAATCTTTCAAGACCTTTCAAAGTTCCATTTTATCCGTTTTTACCATGGCTGATGCTAATTTTATCAGTCGGTTTCTTAGTGGGGTCAGTTATCAGTGATTCTCAGAATAGCATATATGCACTCCTTGTACTGTTGTTTACTTATCCGGTTTATAGATTAATAAAATTCAAGTTTTAATGCTTCCTAAATTTTTAAAGCACATCGAGTCTGAAATAGGGAACCTTTCTTATGGTGAAAAGCCCAAAGAGCTCTATGAACCCATTACATATTTGATGAATCTCGGTGGGAAAAGACTTAGACCCGCATTGACCTTGATGGCGTATCATTTATTCAAAGACGATTGGGAGACCGCCTCAAAGCCAGCCTTGGCTATTGAGGTTTTTCACAATTTCACACTCATGCATGATGATATTATGGATGAGGCTCCGCTTAGAAGAGGAAAGCCGACGGTACATGAAAAATGGAATAGAGATGTAGCCATACTTTCTGGTGATGTGATGTTGGTAGCTGCTTATGAATTAATGGCCGAAGTGCCCGTGGAGCAACTAAAAGCGGTTCTTAAAAGATTTAACAGGACAGCAGCAGAAGTATGTGAGGGGCAGCAGTTTGATATGAATTTCGCTACTAGAGATGATGTAAGCGAAGAAGAATACATAGAAATGATACGTCTCAAAACCTCCGTGCTATTAGGTTTTGCTTTAGAGTTGGGAGGCCTAGCAGCTAACCAAGAAGAAAGCCTTACCAAACAGCTGTTTGAGATAGGTGTCAATTTGGGCATCGGCTTTCAGCTTAAAGACGACATGCTAGATGTGTACGGCGACCCAAAGAAATTTGGAAAGCAAGTAGGCGGCGATATCATAGAGAATAAAAAGACCTGGCTCATGCTGAAAGCCATTGAAAAAGGTGCCGGAAGAGCAGAGGGAAAGGAGCTTCAAAAATGGATAAACCAAGAAATCTATATGCCAGAAGAAAAGGTAAAGGCGGTTAGAGCTATTTATGATAGTCTAGGTATTCACGAGCTAGCCGAAGCCGAAATGAATGCCTACTTCAATAAGGGCTTCGATGGCATTGACGCCTTCCCGGTAGCTGAAGATAGAAAAGGTACACTTAGGGCTTTTGGGGAGTATCTCTTGCAAAGGGATAAGTAGGTGCTTTGAGAGTATCGCTTTCAAACTTAAAGCATGGTTTCAAATTTGGAAGTACCTTAATCAGTCTTTGAATCAGACTACAAGGTTGATTTTGGAAGGCTTAGTCAAAAGAAAAATCCCCTATCTAAACCCAAAAAAGCCCCACCAAAGGCAGGGCTTTAAAGTTCTTATAAGGCTTTAGACTAGCTATAGAGGTCGGCTCTTTGCTTCTTGACCGTCTGATCTGTAAGATAATCGTCGAAAGAAGTCAGTTTGTCAAGGCAGCCTTTTGGCGTTAACTCTATCACTCGACTAGCCACAGTATTTGTGAGTTGGTGGTCATGACAAGTAAAGAGGATATTACTATCGTACTCTTCCATGCCTTTGTTTAGAGCCTGAATAGATTCCAAGTCCAAGTGATTAGTAGGCTCGTCAAAAAGGATGACGTTTGAATTAGAAAGCATCATCTTAGAAAACATACAACGCTGCTTCTCTCCACCAGAAAGCACCTTGCTTTGCTTCAAAGCCTCTTCTCCAGCAAAAAGCATTCTTCCTAAAAAGCTTCGGATAAAAGTCTCGTCTTTGTCTTCTGAGTATTGACGAAGCCAATCCACTAGGCTTAAATCGTCATTGGAAAAATACACTGTATTATCGTTTGGCAGGTAGTCCTTTGTGATTGTTACTCCCCATTTAAACTCTCCCGATGTTGCCTTTTTCTTTCCAGAAATAATATCAAAAAAGGCAGATACTGCCAGGCCATCTTTGCTCAAGAAGGCAACTTTGTCTTTCTTCATTACTTGAAAGGTCAAGTCTTTAAAGAGGTAGATTCCTTCTTCGTTTTTATAGCTTAGGTTTTCCACCATTAAGATTTGGTCTCCCACTTCACGCTCGGGCTTAAAGCCAATGTAGGGATATCTTCTAGAAGAAGGTTGAATCGCAGAAATGTCAAGCTTTTCAATCATTTTTTGACGAGCAGTAGCCTGCTTAGACTTGGCGACGTTGGCAGAGAATCGGCGAATGAAATTCTCTAATTCTTTCTTCTTGTCTTCGGCTTTTTTGTTTTGGTCAGCCTTTTGGCGAGCTGCTAACTGGCTAGACTCATACCAGAAGGTATAGTTGCCTCCGTAGAGGTTTATTTTCTTAAAATCTAAGTCAGCAATATAGGTACACACATTGTCTAAAAAGTGCCTGTCGTGAGAAACGACAACTACGGTATTTTTGAAGTTCATCAAGAAATTCTCCAACCATAAAATGGACTCAATATCCAAGTTGTTGGTAGGCTCATCTAATAATAATACATCTGGATTTCCAAAAAGGGCTTGTGCTAAAAGAACCTTCACTTTCTCAGAAAGGTTGAGGTCTGCCATCAATGTTTGGTGGTATTGCTCTTTCACACCTAAACCAGAAAGTAGTGTAGCGGCATCAGATTCAGCTTCCCAACCGTTCATTTCCGCAAATTCGGCCTCTAAATTAGCTGCTTTATTTCCGTCTTCTTCGGTGAAGTCTTCCTTCATATAGATAGCATCCTTCTCATTCATCACATCCATAAGACGCTCATTGCCACGCATAACAGCCTCAAGCACGGGATATTGGTCAAATGCATTTTGATTTTGACTCAATACAGACATCCTTTCTCCTGGATCCATTCCGAAAGAGCCAGAAGTAGCATCTAACTCACCAGAAAGGATTTTTACAAAAGTAGATTTGCCTGCTCCATTGGCTCCAATGAGTCCATAAACGTTGCCAGGAACAAATTTCAGATTGACATTGTCGAAAAGTACCCTTTTACCAAACTGGAGGGAAATATTAGAAACTGTTAACATATGGTATATTTATCTACTAAAATGGCCACAAATGTAGTTCTTTTTTGACTAGAAAAGAAGCGGACTTTTTACAGAAAAAACAAGACTCTTTCTAGTTTTGGACTCATACTATGTACGTGATAAACAACTTATTATTTGACGATAACAGTGATTAAGTCATCTTTGTTTTCGAAGAATGAACCAGGCTTTTCTTTTTCAATAAAGGCGGCTAATTCTGGGACAGTTGGATAGTCATCTTTCCCTATAAAATGTCTAGCATCATCAATGAGTAAAACATGGTTGTATGGAGAAGAGAAAATAGCATGTAGTTCGCCATTAATAGGACAGTCTTTCTCTCCTTGAGCCGTATCACCAGATGAAAAATGACCATCGAGCCAGAAAAGGGCCGGTGACTTTAGTTTTTTAATAACTAGAGGCATAAGCTCGCCGCTATCTCCTAATAGCAGCTCCACATTTTTATCCTTCTTGAATTTGACTAAGGCTTTTTGATAATAAAGCGGGGATAATTCAATAGAAATTAGCCGTGGGAAAAAGTTTTTTAAGGCGAATAGCATATCGCCTTTATAGGTACCTGTCTCTATAAAAGTATCGCAGGAATAGGTTTCTCGGAGCTCCTGAATCTTAAAGAGTTTAACAACCTGCGGAGGCGGAATAGACCGCCCCGACTTTTCCCAATTAAGGTATTGTCTCTTTCTAAAACTATGCTGAAAGCTATCGGGAAGAAGATGGAAAATGTTTTTTAGGATATCACGTAACATATATTAGGAGCATTTTTAATGGCGAAATTACAAAAACTAAGCCATTATGGATTCTTCATTTTTCACGAATCATGATAGGTTCTTTGTAACCAAAGTCAATCTCAGTTAGCGGAAATAATATTTGGAGATTTTTTTGGTCATCATTGTTTAGTCTCGTGCCAAACAAATAAAGGTTTCGCAGCTTTTCTAAGGAGGCTAATTTTTCAATACTTCCGCTACTTATCTGAGTTTCGGTCAGGTTTAAAACCCGTAACTCAATTAGTTTATTGAGCTGAATTAAGTGCTCATCCAAAATGTTCGTTTGGCTAATATCAAGAGTTCTGAGGTTTTGGAATTGAGAAAGAGATTGCCATTGCTTATCGGTAAGTTTAGAGCCTTTAGCTTTTAAAGAAACAATGTGCATATTGGCTTTTTCCAGTGCTGCCCAAACGAAGTCTGGGATGGATTTACCCACTAGGTTTATAGCTAGATAATTAGAATTTTGTGCCACGGTCACCACAGCCACTCTATAATCCCTTAAAGTCTTAAGAGCCTGTTCATCCATCATTTGAATCGGTTCTGTGGGTAATTCGGAGGGGCCTTTTTTTTCCATAAGTCGATTTAAGACTTCTTTTATTTCGGAAGATTGATTCAGTTCTTCTACTTTTTTACTGAAGTCGGCCCCTTCACTAATCCACCATTCTATGAGAGTTATTTCGCCGGAGGTCAATTGGGGTTTCCTAGATGGTGGCATATGGTCCTCATCCGCTTTGTCTAAAATTAGTCTCGCGTATAATTCACTTTCTTGACTTTGATGGGCTTTAAGAATGTTTCCATTTTCTCCACCTTCCAAAATCCATTTTTCCCCATCCAGTCTTAGCTCTCCTTTTTGTTTTTTTGCCGAATGGCAAGCCCAACACTTTTCTGCAAAAAATGGCTCAATAAGGTCTGTATAGACCAAGGCTTCCTGAACGTTTTCAATCACTGGCTTTTCGTAAGCTCCACCATTTAGGGTGAGATAGTCTTCTCCATGAGTCAGACTTCCACCCAAATGACCAGTCACAAAGAGGACAATCGTTGCAAGGAACCATAGAGTTAATTGAACCTTTTTAAATCTCATTGTTTTTTGAAACCAATAAAGTAGGCCTGCAATCACGCTAAGTGATATGCCAGCCCACATATGATTATCCAGAAGATCAATTTCATAAGCCCCAGAAAGCGAGAGCAGGTAACCTGTCACTGAGGTGAAAAAGGAGGAGATAAATGTTGCCAACAAAAGAACTGGAAGTACTTGTGCATATTTGTTTTCTTGAGACTTAATAGAAAGCCCTTTAAAAAGAAATGCCAAAGTCCAAAACCCAATTGGTAAATGAACGAATAGAGGATGAAACTGACCAAAGAACCAATCCATTTATGTTATAATAGGTTGAATGACTTTACCTGCTACATCTGTTAGTCGGAATGGTCTTCCCTGAAATTGATAGGTAAGCTGCTCATGGTTGAATCCCAATTGATTCAAAATAGTCGCTTGAATATCATGTGGATCCACTTTGCCACTAATTGGAGAATAGCCTATTTCATCAGTTTCCCCGTAAGTGATTCCTTTTTTTATACCACCACCTGCCATCCACATAGTAAATGCATCGCCATGGTGATCTCTTCCTTTATAGGGATTAGTCTTGCCTTCTCGGTTTTCTGCCATAGGCGTTCTTCCAAATTCACCGCCCCAAACCACGAGCGTTTCTTCTAACAGGCCCCGTTGTTTTAAGTCTTTCAAGAGTGCAGTAACAGCTTGGTCTGTTTGGCCACACTTTCTTTTTAAGCCAACATCTATCGATCCATTCTCTCCAGTACCATGAGTATCCCATCCCCAGTCATAAAGCTGTACAAATCGTACCCCTTTCTCTACGAGTTTTCTAGCCAAGAGTGCGTTGTTTGCAAAAGCTGCTTCTCCAGGTTTAGTACCATACATTTCATGAATATAAGCGGGTTCGTCATTTATATTCATTACATCAGGCACAGAGGTTTGCATCCTGAAAGCCATTTCATATTGACTAATTCTGCTTAACGTTTCGGGGTCACCGTATTCATCAAATTCTTGTTGGTTTATCTTATTGATAGCATCTATAGAGGCTTTTCTCAAATTACTGGACATGCCTTCTGGGTTTTCTAAAAATAGAATGGGGTCACCCTCTGAGCGGCATTGCACTCCCTGATACACCGAAGGTAAAAAACCACTTCCCCACACACTTTTACCCGCATCAGGATTATTCCCACCAGAGGTCAAAACCACAAAAGAAGGCAAATCAGAATTCTCTGTGCCAAGTCCATAAGTTACCCAAGAACCCATACTTGGTCTACCAAGTCGTGCACTACCAGTTTGCATAAGAAGCTGTGCGGGAGCATGATTAAACTGGTCTGTAGTGACTGCTTTTAAGAAACTTACCTCGTCTACCATACTTTGGAAATGAGGGAGGTAGTCGCTTACATAAGCCCCACTTTCCCCATATTGCTGGAACTTGGCAGGTGAGCCTAGCATTTTTGGGACACCCCGTATAAAGGCAAACTTTTTCCCGTCTAGAATAGATTGTGGACATAGCTGCCCATCCAATTTATCAAGTTCTGGTTTATAGTCAAAAAGTTCTAGCTGAGAAGGAGCCCCAGCCATGTGTAAGTAAATAACAGATTTAGCTTTGGCGGCGAAATGAGGTGCCCTAGGCATTAGTGGATTTACAGGATCAAATGAATTTTTTGCAAAATTCTGCGTATTTGAGCCACAAGAAGCGAGCATTCCGCCAAGGGCAAGTCCTCCCAAGCCCATAAATGATTCTTTTAGGAAGTTTCTACGAGTTTGGTTCAAAAGCTTTTTTTGAACCGCTTCTCTCAGGATATTTTCATTGTTTCTACTCATGCTAACTCTTCATTAAGACTTCATCTAGATTAAGTAGGGCGTTCATGACCAAGGCCAAGGCAGTTTTGCTGTCTTGATTCTCTTTGAGTGCTTTGTCATATAGCCTCATCAGTATCTCTTGCTTATTTTTTTCTATTGTATTCCCGGTGAGGGATAAGTAGGCTTCGCTAATACTTTCAGCAGGAGAATATTCTGTAAAACGCTTAGCCATTTGATTTGAAAGATCAATGTAGACGACATCATTTAGGGTAGTTAAAGCTTGCAAAGGCGTATTGGTGGTAATCCTTCTGGAAGAGCAAACTTCTCTGCCTGCGGCATCAAAATTCATCATAGAGGGATAAGCACTTGTTCTTTTCCAAAACGTGTATATGGCACGTCGATACTGCTGTCCGTTTTCGCTTTTTACCCATTTGTCTCCGTTATAAGGGGAGTTCCAAATACCTTCTGGCTGGAATGGCATAACAGGCTTGCCAAACATTTCTGGGTTTAGCTTTCCGCTGGCAGCGAGTGCTTGGTCGCGAATTTGTTCCGCAGAAAGTCTTATCCTTGGTCCTCTTGCCACAAATCTATTAGTTGGATCTTTTTCTAATTTATCAGGGTCTAATTTGGAGCTTTGACGATAGGTAGAACTCAGGAATATTTCTCTAAGAAGAGGTTTTAGCTGCCAATTATAGTCATTCATAAGTTTCCAACTTAGGTAATCTAGAAGCTCTTGATTAGATGGTTTTTCGCCTTGTGAGCCTAAATCTTCTAGGGTTTCTACTATACCAACTCCCCAAATTTGCTCCCAAAGTCTGTTTACGATAGCTCTGGCAGTTAGTGGGTTTTGTTTACTGGTCATCCATTTGGCTAGCCCCAGTCTATTTTTTGGATAATTTTCTGGGAATTTGTTGAGCGATGCAGGTACGCCGGTTTCTACTTGCTCTCCTTTATTAAGCCAACTACCACGCTCAAAAACATGGGTAGTCCTGCTCATTTCGGCTGTGTTTTCTACCATAATGGGCGTAGAGCTGGTTTCCGTGGTAAGCAGGTTCCAATACTCTTTTTTAGATTCTGAGTCAGGGTAGGGTGTATCAAAATGAAACCAGTTAAACTTTACGCCATTGGTCCTATTGTCTTTGATATTGGGGTTTTGGTAGGTAAGATAAATAGCATCGGTGGTATCGGATGGATGTATAGCAACCTCTCGGAATTCCCAACCTTTTGTGGCTCGGCTAATTTTGAAACGACTTATTTCTGGACCAACCAAGCTGCCCTTTAGAATCTTTACAATTCCCCCAGGCTGATTAGACGAATAGCTAAATACTAAATTCGACTTGCCTCTTAAAGGAGCTTTTGGGATTCTAGCGGATGAATTATTACGCATAGCTAACCACTTAGTGTCTGAAAGCTCAGCATTCACAAAGTCGTCTGACTCCAATGACGCTATGGAAGGCTGTAAGGTTTTTATAAAATGAATGATTTTCGCAGCTTTATTTTCTCCAGTCTCTTTATTTAGACGATTGGCTAATTGATTCAGGCCTTCTTTTTGACTTGTGTCAAAATGCCTGAGAAGTGGATAATCTTCATACGTATCTACGTCCCTTGTATTGTTGAAGAAGCCCATAAATTTATAGTATTCTTCATGTGTAAAAGGGTCATAAGGATGGCTGTGACACTGAATACAAGCGAAAGTTGTTCCCATGGTAGCCTCCCAGGTAGTGTTTACCC
>JBNMFK010000046.1:0-16729 GCA_051269965.1 Algoriphagus sp.
AATGTAAAAGAAAATAGAATCCATAAAATGCTTATAGTTAGTCATAAATGAAATAAAGAGAAAGTAAAAGAAGCTATATAATATGACTCATAATCAGGTGGTCCATGGTTCGAATCCATGTGGGCCCACAAACAAAAAAAGAGTCACGTTAGGTCGTGACTCTTTTTTATTTAAGTTGCATCATAAACCTAGGTGGCCTCTTATTAATTCAACATCACCTTTATAGACTTTGTCAAACTTATGTAGGACAAGTCATCCCTGCTATTGTGCTTGATATGTAAAGGCATATTAAGAAAGCAAATGTTCCATTACTTCTGAGGAGGACTAATAACACCTAGGTACCTTCCCATCCAATAAGGTAAGAGCCAAATATCACCAGCACTGTACTCTAAGGTTCCATTTCTACCGCTTCTATCTAATCTAAACATATTGGCATTGTGTCTTTGAATGGGTCTTTCATCAGGTGGAAGTACCTCCTTGATCGTTTGTTTTCTAAAATTAAGCTCCAAGTTGTCAATATCTTTTCGATGACTGTTGCTAATGTCCCATTCTATTAAGTCTATTGGATGTTCTCGTAGATACCAAGCAGCTTCACTCAAATCAAAATTAGGAGTACCTGTAATTGCTGTAAACATATTCCAAGCACCGTCTTTTTCAGGTCTTTCAATTTCCCAGTGATCTATGATAGCCTTTTTATATTTGGCCTTGAGGCTCTCATCAAAAGCATAACGATACAAACCCCAGTAGCCCACAAAATACATTTCATCGTCAGAGTGATTCCATGCATCTGAGAGTAGTTTACTTTTATCATCTGCATTGTCTGACGCTGTAGCTATTCCTTTCATAGAACGCATCAAGTTCTCCAAATAGCCATGCTTGTACAACAGTTCCATAGCTTTCTCTTTATACTTCTCTTTCTTTGTGAAGTGATAGGCCGTTTGAAGCATAGCGATAATGTTAGACGAGTTCAATTTTCTGTCACCAATATTTGTCGGGAAAGAATTGACATAATCTGGATTCCATCGCCCCCAAAGTGTTGGTTTGCCGTCAAAATCTATTAAATACATATCATTCTTAACGATATGCGACATGAGGGTATCTATCAAAGCAATAGACCTACGTTTCATATCAGCATTCGGTATAAGTTCAGCCAAAGCTCCAAAAGCAAATATATGACCAATCACTTCGTCACTGCTGGTAGTAGACTTCCAATCCCACTCCGGGTCTGAAGCATGTTGCCATCGTTCAGGGTCTGAAAGTTTGTTGATGTATCCACTACGCTCAAATGACCTAGACGGGAAACCAGGAATTCCGTTTATGGTGTACAACCTCTCTATTGCATCTAAAGACTCTTTGCAGTTACTAAGTGCCTCAGAGCTTTTAGTGCTGGCATATCTAAATATTTCACCACCCAAATACATCGTGGTCCAGAGACCATCGTTGTCTGAATCATCCAAATATCCGGTAGAAATATTTCCTTTTTCCATGTCATTGAGCGAAGCATTAAAGCCATTTCTGATATGTCGGCGTCGCACTTGTTTATCAAATAATTCTGCTTTGTCGGCCAACGTCATGTTTTTGAAGCAAATTTGTCCTAAACCAGCGTCTGTTAATATCAAAACGGAACCTTCTGGGCCATCTGAAATATGATTTACTTTATTGCTGGGCAACCAACGCTCTCCATTATAATAATCAAACTTACCATCTACGCGTGTGCAAAACGCTCCTTCTGTAGAACCAAACCATATTTTATCATCAATTACTTTAACTGCCGTAATAGCTGTCCAAGGCAACCTTTGTTGTAAAATACCTTGTTTTTTTGTAAGGAGGTTAAACTCAAAATAGCCGTTTTGAGTACCAACAATTAAATCGTTGCCTTTGATGTCAAATGCTGTAAAATCAGTACCACTTAAAACCTTAGAAATTATATTGGTTTTCACTGAAAAATTATGAAGAGTGTTTTTACCTAAAATGACAAAACTATTAGAAGAAGCAAAAAACTTAATATCTAAAATTTCATCGCCGTCTAAATCGCCTTCCCATAGTACCTCTGAATTCTTTACAAAATGCAAACTCTTTCTATCCGAAATTAAAAAACCAAAGTCGCTGTCAGCTTCAAAAATAGAGGCTTCAACTAATCCATGTTTCGAAAATAAACTGCCTGCCCAAGCATTACTTAGTATAGATTTGTCATCAAGAAACACAAACTGGTTTTTGTAAATACCCAAGGCAGCTAACCTTTTATGCTGAATAGTTCTATAAGTTTTATCGGCCACCAAAGTTCCTGGATAAAGAAACTGTCCATCGTGCGTTGTTAAAATACTATTTTCCGAGAAAATTTTAATATTCCCGTTTCTATCAGCATATACTTTTTCAAAAGAACCTTTTCCATAGTACTTAATAGCAAAATCTTGAGCAAATGGTCTGTCCAAGTAAACAGGCTTTCTGGGCTGTGCAAAACCGATACTTACAAAAGAAGAAAATACAAAAAAAAACAGGAATCGTTTCATTATTATTTATTTAAAATTTTAGCTGGGTTTATAACCACGTATTTAATAGACTTATTTTCATTTGGTAAATGGTGCGAGTACGTTATGTGCAATAGGCTATCGGAGGTTTGTATCAAACTTGGGTACGAAAATCCACCAGAATGCGGTTGCTCATTTTCGAGATAGGTTTGCCATTTCCATGTTTTACCCTCATCGTCAGACAACAATAGCACTAGACGGTTTCTACCATCAGGTAAATTATTCCCAATAAAAGCCCAACGGCCATCTTTAAGAGCAATTATTTCCACGCTTGCAGTATTAGGAATGTCTGTTTTTACACTTAATGTCCAAGACTCGCCTAGGTCTGAGGATTCACTGTAATGTACCCTTGGAGGATAATCGCCACTGTCACGCATAAACGCCACCAAGTCCTTATTCTTTTTCTGTACCAAAGCAGGTTGAATTGGACCGCGGCCTACCAGTGGTAAACTCGGCCTCCATGTGGTGCCTTTGTCTTCAGAAATGGCCATCATAGACATATTGAAGCCGTCAGAATATAATGGTAGCACTATTCTATCATTGTCCATAACCAAAGGTTTGATTCTGGTCATCCAGCCTGTACTCCTTTTTGTATCATCTTCACTAGCTTTTATAATCAATTCGTCGTATTTCGGTGCATAAGCTGACCATCCTTTACCCTGATCAGGCTGTTCTTTGAATTTTTTGATAACTTCTTTAGCAAAGTTATCGTCGGGCTTTAACAAAATATTGTCTTGCCAAGTCCAATTTGGAGGACCAGGTTGTAGATAATCTGTGGTAGTCTTATACCTTAATATAGAATGCTCCCATTTGTTAGCTTGAACGGCAATCCAAACCAAAAAAAGTTTTTTATCTTGGTTCAAAAAAAGTATTGGATTGCAGTCTGGAATATTCGGTGTATCTGCCATCTGGAAAGGTTCGCTCCAACGGGTTTCATCTTTTTTGAGCCTAGACCCCATTAATTGAACATCATCAGCTCTACGTTCACCACTTCCGTAAAACCATACAGTCAAAAAATCGCCATTCGGTAAACTCACTATGCTGCTGCAGTGTACATGCTTGGCCTGAGGAGCGAAAATAAGGCTTGATGCGACTAAGCCATTTTCTTTATTTACAACCTGTTGGGAAAAAGCTGATAAAGAAGAGAGTAACAGCAAGATTGAAATCCAAGTTTTACAAAAAATCATTTTACTCAATGTTACCTGTATAAATATAAACTAATACTTCTCTTTGTAGTTTAGGTACTATTCATGGATTGCAAAATGTGTGATTATTTATTTACGAAGCTTGCGAAAATGCAAAATATTTTTACCGGAGCTTAACCATTTCTGCTCAATGTCAAGGAAACTGACGTCTCCATAAAAGTCACTAAGAAATACCTCCTAATGTTTCTAAAGTGTTAACAAATCAGGTTCCAATATTAACTCAAAATAAAATTACATATCATTTGCGTAAATTGAGGAATGATTTACGCATAATGCGAATGTTTATTTTCAAAACAGATGTAAATTTATTTAAGAATTTTTCTAAATCACTTCAAATCTTAGAAATTACATTTAACTCTGTCTTGGATTATTTAGTTCTTTTAAAGAATTATAAGCCTGATAACAAGGTAAATTTGATGTCTACAAATTGCATTATCTGAAGTTTTATTTAAATAATTCTGCCTCTACCTACAATATAACAGCCAAAAGCTATGGAAACATTAAATGAAATAATTCAGAAAGTTACCGAAGGCAATTCTAAAGCATTTGCACAATTATATGAATATTACCGAGAGCCTGGGCTTCGGTTTACAACCTCAATTGTAAAAGACAAAGAAGAAGCCGAAAATATGCTCCAGGAGGTATTTATTAAAATTTGGCACCGCAGAGACCAAATCAACCCCAAATTAAATTTCAATGCCTATCTTTTTGCATGCTTAAAAAACATGGCTTTTGATCATTTGAAAAAAATCGATAAAGATCGGCAAATGCTCTGCCAGTATTTGATTCAGGTAAAAGAAAATAATGAAACGAGTACAGATGTAGAAGAAGTAAAAATCAATAAGTTGCCCTCTGCAATAACGACCCTTCCCAAAAAACGTAGAATGATTTTAGAACTCATAATGGAGGATGGGAAGTCATATCAGGAAATAGCCCAAATTATGCGAATATCGAAAAATACGGTTAAAAATCAACTCGTAAAAGCAAAGCAACACTTGCGACTCAACGTGGATATGTCTACGGTGTTTTAGAAAAACGGCTGCCTATCTCAAGATGAAATCGTTCGCAATAGATAGTATCGAAAGTTATATGATCTCTTAGGTCTTCAATTTTAAGGTATTTTGAATGGAATCTGGGTTTACAGCAGTATTCCAAAACCCTGCTATAAAATTCCAGTTTTTTAAGTTATTTCTATTCATTCAAAAAACTTTTTGTGAGGTACTTTGACCTGATTATAGTTTCTATATACTTTCTTTCACACCGTAAGTTTCTCATACAAGCCGCATTATTAACAAATTATAAACTTTTGTTTTTTTTATTATCTGGACTAGTCTTTTTTTTATCTACCAAAGTATTAACAGTATAATCAATTCTTAAACTATAAACAGTATGGAACTACGCTTTACTCATTATCGTATTTTACAGCGTTTATTTATTACGACTGTAATAATTGGACTTTGTTTCTCAAGCGTTTGGGCACAGACCCGAACAGTCACCGGTACAGTAACAGACCAAGAAGATGGCTCAGCTATTCCCGGTGTAAACGTGGTATTGAAGGGAACTTTCAAAGGAACCTCATCAGATGTAAACGGAAGTTATTCGATAACCGTAGATGATGCTAATCCTATTTTGGTTTTCTCATTTGTGGGCTACAATCCCATTGAAGTGGTAGTTGAAAATCGAAGCATTGTAAACATATCTATGATGCTTAGTTCTTCTACGCTTGACGAAGTCGTAGTGACTGCCCTAGGAATAAAAAGAGAAGAAAAATCTCTGGGTTATTCAGTGGCTAAGGTAGACGGGAAAGATATGAACAGAGTAACCACGGAAAACGTGTTAAATGGCTTATCTGGTAAAGTGGCTGGTGTTGCTATCAGTTCTACAGGTGGAACAGGCTCATCGGTAAGTATGGTAATCCGTGGTGCTAAATCGCTTTCTAGCGATAATCAACCTTTATTTGTGATTGACGGAGTGCCGATCATTAATACGCTTAATAACGTGAGCCAAATAGGTGGAGATAACAGAGTGGATTATGGAAATGCCATTTCAGATT
Organism: Algoriphagus sp.; assembly: GCA_051269965.1. Lineage (GTDB taxonomy): Bacteria > Bacteroidota > Bacteroidia > Cytophagales > Spirosomataceae > Arcticibacterium. The sequence goes on from JBNMFK010000046.1 coordinate 5,787, forward strand.
TGAATCCTGACAACATAGAAAGTATATCTATTTTGAAAGGCCCAAGTGCTGCAGCTTTGTACGGCTCAAGAGCCGGTAATGGCGTGGTATTAATCACGACAAAAAATGGTTCCAAAAATAACAAAATGACCGTAAACGTAAGTACCAATACGGTCTTTGATAAACCTTTTAGGTTTTTGGACATGCACTCAAAGTTTGCTACTGGAGTATTACCTTTTACGCCTTCAAATAACCCCTATCCAGGCGGCGTGTTGTATATTGATGAAGGTTCTGCGGGAGGTTCTGGCCCAGAGCTGGATAAAGGATATAATGCGGTACAATGGAATAGTCCTTTAGACGCCAATGGAAATCCTACTCCTACTCCTTTGATTTCTCATCCTAATAATGTTAAGAATTTTGTTCAAACGGGCATTACAACTACAAATGGTATCTCATTAGCTAATAGCAATGATATAATCAATTATAGAGTTTCTTATTCAAACATGACCAACAGAGGAATTATCCCAAACTCGGATCTCTTCAAAAATTCTTTGTCACTGAATACCTCTATGAAAATAAGTGACAAGCTTCGCATAAGTACTGTCTTGGATATGAGTAGAAACAACTCAAACAATCGTCCGGCTGGTGAAAGAGGTTCCAACCCGCTTCAGTGGGCCTATGCTGTTTCGCCGCATATAGATATTTTAGATATGAAAGATTATTGGGTATCTGGACAAGAAGGGCTTCAACAAAAATCACAGTCCATTGGCGACTATAATAATCCTTACTTTTTGGCTAACGAGGTTAACAACGCCTTTGAAAGAAATAGACTATTTGGGAATATCAAAGCTGATTATCAATTAACTCCAAATATCAATCTGATGGCCAGATATTCCTTAGATTCTTACAAGGAAAACAGAGAGACTACAATCGGTCGTAGCTACACAAAAGAACCACGTGGAGCCTATGGATTGATTAATTTGGGTAGATACGAAAGAAATATTGACGTTTTGGCGACGTACAACAAACGTAAGGAAGACTTCTCTTTATCTGTTTCGGCAGGAGCCAACTCAAGAGATTCTAAATTTACTGATGTGAGCAATGCAAGTAGAAACGGTACGGGGCTCATTATTCCAGGCCTATTCACTTTACAAAATATTGCCCCTGCTAACTTGGCATACTTCAGTAGTTTGTCTCGTAAAGTGGTATACAGTGCTTATGGGATAGCCAATATTGGCTTTAAGGACATGCTTTATCTAGATCTGACAGCTAGAAATGATTGGTCAAGTACATTGCCAGTAGCTAATAGATCGTATTTCTATCCATCAGCCTCATTGAGTTTCCTTGTCAACGAACTCTTCCCTGTTTCTTCTAACAATATAAATATGTTAAAACTTAGGGGAGGCGTAGCACAAGTAGGAAATGACACTAACCCTTATACGTTGATAAATACCTTGGCAAATAATGAAGCTTGGGGTGGAATTACTAGACTTTCTAAATCAGGTACAATACTTTTACCAGACTTGAAGCCAGAGATTTCTACGTCATATGAAGTTGGAGTGGATCTTACTATGTTTCAAAATAAACTTAGATTCTCTGGAACCTATTACACGATAGAAAACAGAAACCAGATTATCCCGACTACGCTTCCTTCTTCAACAGGGTATACTTCTAAAAACATCAATGCTGGATTGCTTGTAAGTAAAGGACTGGAGATTAGCTTAGGCGGTACTCCTTTTGAGAGAAACGGATGGAGACTAGATTTAACAACTAATTTTTATAGAAACTCAACAACTATTAAGAGTCTGTCTGATGGTTTAGATTTCTACACACTTTGGAGAGACGCTAAAGGTGGAGCATGGACTTATGTAGGTGAGGAAATAGGTGATATCTATGACCGTGAGTTGGTTACTGTTAAAGATGAGTCTTCTCCTTATTATGGTTATCCTATATTAGACTCAGACGGGTCATGGCAAGACATTAATGCTACCAAGACTAAAACAAAAATTGGGAATTTTAATCCAGATTTCATATTGGGATTACAAACTTCATTGACCTATAAGAAAATGAGTTTAAATATGACCTTTGATTGGAGAAGCGGTGGAGACTTTGTTTCTCAAACTTATAGATATGCTGAATCAGATCTCAAGTCTCAAAGATTCTTAGACAACCTCATTCATCCAAATGGTTTAACAGGCGAGGCACTTCGTAATTATTTGGTAGCTAATCAAGACGATATGATTAGAGTAAATGGAAATAATTTCCACATAGTGGGTGGCCCTACGGAAGAATACGGTGGTTATCCATTCGAATATGGTGGTAATACTTATCCGTATGGCGTATTTAATCCAGGTGTATTAGCTATATATGACGATGCGGGTCAAATAGAGGGATACACCGAAAATCTCGGTGGAGAGGGTACTAAATTCATACCTTATGGTGATAATTATCCTTGGAGTTTTACAAGAGCCGCTTTGTTTGATGCTTCATTTATTAAGCTTAGAGAAATTTCATTTGCTTATGATATTACAGGAAATGCAAGCCAAAAGCTAGGTTTAGAAAAGGCTTCTATTTCTGTATATAGCAGAAACATCATACTTTGGACTGCGGCCAAAATAGGGGTAGACCCAGAAATGGCTTTCCAACCACAAGCCGGTTCACAAGCTGGTACACAGTTTAAACAAGGTATTGAAAGATACAATGTAACTCCTTGGGTAATTCCAGTTGGATTCAAATTAAATCTAACATTTTAAACCTTAAATTTTTAAAAACATGAAAAAGAAGAATATTATCGTTTTCTTAATTTTGGTGGGCTCGTTCTTTTCTTGTGAGGACCTCACTTTGGTTAATATTAATCCGAACGGTGTTGAACCGGACTTGGTGAACCCCAATCTTATAATGCCAACAATTTTAACTGAATCAGCTAAGCTTTACTTAAACTATGGCTATCAGAACATCGCTGGCGTGGTGCAGCATACCCAAAAAGATGCTTGGTCTTCAGGTCACAATGATTACGACTGGGGTGGAAACCAAAGTTGGAGTGCAAATTATGATATACTTAGAAACAATGCCTTATTTTACGATAGGTCAGTAGCCTTAAATCTTGAATTTCATCAGGGAGTAGCTTTAGTAATGAAAGCGTTCAATTTTGGCCTTATTACTGATCTTTGGTCTGATGCTCCTTATACTGATGCCTTAAAAGGAGAAGTGGGCGGAACAGAGAATATTTTACCTTCCTTTGACAGCCAAGAGGTTATTTACGCTGGGATATTAGCAGATTTAGAAAAAGCAAATACCCTGTTATCTAAACCAAAAAGTGAATATTCGAGTATAGTAGATAACGTAGATGTTTTTTATAATGGAGATCCTTCCAAATGGAGAAAGATGGCCAACTCTTTAGCCTTGAGATACTACATGCGTATTTCTTCCAAAAAATCAGATATGGCCAAGGCAGGAATTGAAAAAATAGTAGGGAATGCCTCTAAATATCCAATAATTCTTTCAAGCAGTGACGATGCCACCATGAGCTTTCCAGGAACAAGTGATGGTACTTCATGGCCAGCAAATGCAGTCTATGATATCAGTGGAAGTAATTATCGTAGATTGAAAATGGCATCTACATTGGTCGAAACCTTACAATCACTCGGAGATCCTAGAATAGCTGTTTGGGCGAATAAAGTAGAAATTCCTTTAATCGTAGATGAAACTCTACCAACAGGAACAGATCAAATAGTGGATGGGAAAAGATTACTTTCGCCAGACAAAGTTGGTACTACTGTATTGGATACAGACGCTGAGTATGTGGGTTTACCTGCAAGTTTCTCTGCTTTACCATCGGCTTATAACCTCAATCCAACTCCAGGTCAAACATCCTTTAATCCTCATGTTTCTTTCCTAAACAACATGTACAAGCAGGCGTCGGGGCCACTTTTGAAAGCACGATTGATATCTGCAGCGGAGGTTAACTTTATATTGGCAGAAGCCTCATTGAAAGGATGGTCAGCAGGAAACGGTAAGGCACTTTATGAAGCCGGTGTAAAAGCTTCCATGACTACTTGGGGTGTAGGAAGCTCTTCTGATACCTACCTAACCAATTCCGGTGTAGCATACGATAATACTTTGGAACAAATCATAGAACAAAAATGGATTGCCAGCTGGACGGCAGCCACCGAAGCATGGTTTGACTATAGAAGAACAGGGCTTCCAGCACTTCAAGCAGGCCCAGCAGCTAAAAGGCAGGCTCTACCTTTGCGTTTTTATTATATGCAAGATGAGCTAAATATCAACGAGGCAAACGCTAAGGCGGCTTTGGATAAATTAGAAATCACAAACTTCTCTCAAGCCGATGGCAAAAATAGCCCTTGGTCAAAATCTTGGCTTTTGCAAGGTACAGGCAAACCTTGGTGATGCCAGACTGTAGTTTTTAGCCCTAATTCATAGATTGGTCTAGAGATTGGTAGTGGATATTTTTGAAGCTACCAATTTTCTTTCTTTATTCAATCTGTTTTTAAGCAGAATATCTTCATTCTTACTATCTCCTTTCCATGCTTATCTATCACAAAAAAAGATTTATTTTTTATGTCTTATTGATGGGTTTCATTTTTTTACCTGTAGGAGTATTTGCCCAATCACTAAAAGTTGGTGCAGCCAAGAGAATGATAACTCCTGACCCACTATTACCCGTTTCTGGTGGCATAGGGAAACCCAATCCTGTCACCGAAAAAAGAGGAGACCTTTTTGTAAGAGCCATAGTTTTAGAAAACGGGAATACTCGAATTGCCATAGTTAGTGTCGATAACCTTGGGTGGACTTCCGTATTGGGTGATAAATCTCGGGCCCTGATAAAGGATATTTTACCTGAAAACATTATAATAGCGGCAACGCATACACACAGTGCACCAGACGCTTATGGTTTTCCAGACGAAACAGGTAAGACTTATGCTGATTTGAAATATTTAGATTGGTGCGTTATTCAGATAGCCGACGCCGTAAATGAGGCCGTAAAAAATGTTGAACTAGCTTCTTTAAAAATTGCTGTGGACGAAGCCAAAGGCAAAATTGCTTACAATTATTATGCTCCTTCACTTTATGATCCACGTTGTGGGGTGATTCAAGCCATTGCAACTTCTGGAAAAAGAAAAGGTCAAAAAATAGCTACTTTAGTAAATTATGCGGTACATCCCGAGGTATTAGGGTCAGGTAGAAGCTTTCTCAGCCCGGATCTCTGTGGACCCTTGTGTGACCGCATAGAAAGTAAAGGTGGCGGAATGGCGATATTCTTGAATGGGGCTCAGGGCGGAATGATTACCGCAGACACCCGTTTGGAATTTGGTAAAGAAGCCAACACTTGGGAGGAGTGCATACGAATTGGTGAACTTTTGGGGGATGAGACGCTTAGAATCATTGAAAATGCACCTACTATTGAGAATCCATCTATATTTTGTGTTGCACAAAACTTAGCAATACCTATTGAATCAGACATTATGCTTCATATATTGGAAAATTCATCACTGAACTATAAATTTGAGAAGGAAAATCATGTTGAAACCCAAGTAAATCTAATTAACATCGGTCCAGCACAAATATTAACTATTCCTGGCGAAGCCTTGCCCAATATAGGATTTTATTTGAAACGTAAAATGCCCACTAAATTTCCATTTTTATTCGGTTTGGCAAACGATGCATTCGGGTATATTTTAACTAAAGAAGACTTTAACAGTTTTAAAAGATACGAATATATCAGTAAAACAAGCTTAGGCGAAATGACTGCCGATACTTACATCAAGCAAGCTTTGGAATTAATAAAAGAAAGTCCAAAACCTGAATAGTTATAATCTTATTAAAATTTATAAATGAAAAAAACTATTTTGGAATCAACATTTAGTTTGTTGTTGATTGTACTTATGAGCACAGTTATTTTTGCTCAAAAAATCACCCCTGAAAATGCATTGAAAAGTTATCTTGACAACGGCGATAAAACATATGACTGGGAGCTAAAAGACTCTACTATTTTGGGAAATGTAACCGCGTATCATCTATTACTAAGTTCTCAAAAATGGCGTGAATATACTTGGAGACACCAGCTGACTATCTTCATACCAAAAAAAATACTTTATGACGGAGCTATGCTCTTTATTTCCGGTGGATCTAACAAAGAAGAACAGCCAAACTGGAGTAAATCAGATAATCTCTGGCAGCCATTAGCTGAAATGGCAGATAAGAATAAGGCAGTTGCGGCACTTATAAAACAAGTACCCAACCAACCACTTTATGGTGATTTGACAGAAGATGCTCTAATTTCATACACCCTGCATCAGTTTAAACTAGATAATGATTACTCATGGCCATTGTTATTTCCAATGGTGAAATCTGCAGTAAGAAGTATGGACGCTGTCCAGGAATTTACCAAACAAAAAGCAAAATTTGATGTCAACAATTTCGTAATATCTGGTGCATCAAAAAGAGGCTGGACCACTTGGTTGACTTCAGCCATAGATGACAAACGAGTGAAGGCTATTGGGCCAATGGTAATAGACATGCTCAACATGCCAGCTACATTGAATTATCAATTTACTACCTATGGCAAATATAGTATAGAAATAGAAGACTACGTAAAACTGGGTATTCCGCAAGGTGCTGGGACAGAAGACGGCAGGATACTTACAACTATGATAGATCCTTTTTCCTACCGTAAAAACATGACTCTGCCCAAGATGCTTTTCATTGGCACTAACGATGCCTATTGGACGGTAGATGCCATAAAGCACTATCTTGGTGAAATACCTGGTAAAAATATGATACATTATGTGCCCAATGTAGGACATGATCTAGGCGGAGGAGAACAAGCTTTTGAAGCCCTGAGTGCCTTTTTTGGCACTACAATTATGGATAAAACGTACCCAGTAATCACATGGGCTATCAACGATACGAGCCATGGAGCAGATCTCCTAGTAAATATAGAACCGAATGATATTGTTGAGGCCACGCTTTGGCAAACAACATCAAGCGATAGAGACTTCAGAAACAACTTGTGGATAAGCGAAAAAATCAAACTCATAGATTTACCAAATATCAAGTTGACTAAAGAATATCCTAAAAAAGGTTACCAAGCTTTTTATATAGATATGAAGTACAAAGGTCCTAATGGAGGTACATATACCGTAAGTACACGAGTTTTTGTGACCGATGGTATAAAAGTACTCTAATAAAAATTTGGGTTAGTAAGTAGAGGATTTTGAAAAAAATATACAAGAAATGATATTGTCACGTCCAGCATATTTAATAGATAAACTCCTCAAAAGTAATATCTCGAAAGAGGAATTGGAGGAGTTGCTGGCCAGTATTGGTGATACAGAAATGTCTGAAGAATATGCCATTGAGCTTGAAAAATTCTTCAATCAACTTTTGGCTAAGAATACCAAAAAAAAGCTTTTTAATAATGATAGTCCAGGCTAAGGTATGTACTCTTTGTCTTTACTTTAAATTTAATAATCGCCACTCAAAACAACACTGAAATTACAAATAGTAGTAGCAAGACCCATGATAAAAAATTAACGTAAGAAATTGTTGTAGAATACATAGAAATAGATAAAGGATCACTACAAAAAAGGGCTTTGGCTATTCTGGAAGGTGTCAAAATGATAAGCCACATATTGGGTGTCTTTAGAATGTGGAACTAGTACAACAATCTAGTTTAGCAAATAGCCTTTGTGTTCTTCGTTCGCGGTAGATAAAGGGAACATTTTTTGTTCAAATCATTATGCTAATAGACTATTAACTTTTCGTTTATTTTATCAATTTTCATTAAACCAAAAGGGCGATAGACAAACCAAGAAATAGCGTTTAGTACTTTTCAAAATGAGTTTGTTACAAACATGGTATTGTTTAAGTGATTATGACGTGGAAAATTGCATTAATGATAGCATCTCCTTCGGTTGTTTTTGTGGATTAACGATTGATAGTAAAGCTCCCGACAACGGCATTTTATTCGATTTAGAAGTATAATGACTAAAGCCAACGCTTATGAACTCTTGTTCAAAGAAATAAATAGGCAGCTTGAAGCTCACAGTACAGTAGTAAAAATTGGTCAAGCACAAAACTTATAGATGGATTCTAAAAACATAAACCTGGAAAAGTCTAAAAAGAAATAATTTAATGCCTCTGCTCCTCTAAATCTACTTCAGAATGCTTTTATCTTGGTACGAAGTGACGTTTCGTTTGAATGATTCTGCTGAAGTATTAGTACTTCCGTTATCAAAATAGTTAAGAATAGCTCTCAAAAGTTCGGGCTATGGAGTTGAAAATTTTAAAGCTAGCCAGCCTGACACTTCCATACCATTTAACAAGTCTAGCGAGGGCATAAGTTTGGTTGGTTGGTTATAAATTTCTGCTAGTTTTATACCTAAATCATACGCTTTTCGATTAAATGGATAATGATCAAATAATAGAGTTACTCTTTGGGCTTAGATCAATATTGGGGTCTTTTATATAAGATATAACTGGCCCGATCTAATAGTTGTTTTAGGCTATCGCCATTACTTAATATTTTAGATTTATTTGAATCTTCTTTTGCTCTTGCTTCCTAAATGGCCTCACTTTTTTGGTTTATAGCTTCCAAATGATGTTTAATCCTTAATTCTTGCACAGCATACCATGCTAATTTTTGAACATGAAAACGGTCGGGGACCTTTGGACTCAGGCTTAACCAAGCTTAATAAAAACGACCACTGTAAAAGGAGGTTCTAGGGGAATTAAGTTGTGGCTAAGTCTTAATTTGGGAAAGAAAAAGAATGGCGTAAACCAAGCGGCGATCTAGGTTTTTATACTTAGTAGGCGTACCAGACTTCATAGTTGCTGTATTGTCTATTTAGAATATTTCTTGGAGGAATTAATCAAAGGTTTCAGACTACCAGCAGCATTTTTGAAAACCGATTAACATAGTTTTCAAATATAGAGTAACATTATTTTTGTAGGAATTGACATCTTCAAAGTGAACTTTGATCTATGGTCAAAATTTATACCTATTGGCTTCAAATGATAATGTGGGTTTTAAAGCTCTTTTAGCTTGGTTAAAACAGCATGGGTGTAATATTAAACAATGCTGGTTCACTTTTGAGTATGTGGGATATTACGAGTATCGTTTGGTACAGTGTTGCACTGTCAAGAGTATAAAGTTCACCAGATCACCTAGCCTAGAAATCAGACGATCAATGGTATTTTTCATGGCAAAAGAGATATTGCGGACTCATAAAGAAACGCTAATTATGCGTTCGAAAAGCAAGGATCCCTAAGTCCTCAGAAAGAAGCATCGGCGATTGTATTTGAGCTGAAAAAGCTTTTTAGTCAGCGAGGTTCCTACATTCGAATCAGGAAAACCTTTACCGTTCATATTTCAGAATGGAAGCATAAGCTTAATCTGAAGGATAAGGATCTTTTCCTGAGAAAATTCAAAAGCATGCTCAATTTGGCAAACCGTGAAATTGAAAAGGTTGAAGTCGAAATAGTGACTTTAATAAACGCTGACATAGAGTTACAAACCAACTATAATTTACTGACTAGTATTCTGGGAATCGGATTTGTCAAGACTGTTGCCGCTCTTTTTTATACGGAAAACTTTACTAAATTCTGGCACCCAAGGAAATACGTTTCCATCTGTGGAGTAGCACTTTTATAAAACGCCTCGGGAACATCTCTAAAAGGAAAACGGTACGTGCTTCTATTCATATACAAAGCTTAAATCCTAACTTTCGATGGGTGGAAGGTCGTCAGTAGTTTATATCCCACAAATGAAAGCTTTCTACAAACAGAAAAAAGAAAACACGGTGATGCAGCTAGGGTTAAATTAATTCTACGAATGTTGGCTGTAGTCAGAAACCAAAATCCATATGTAGATAACTACGCCAACAAATTGGCTGTAGGTAAAAAAGCCGATTAAAGTTTGGAGATATCGAGGTCTTAGAATAGGCCTAGTTAGTAAGACGCTTTGCTCAAGGGAATGACTTCCTAATAGCTAGTACTATGTTTGGAGCCATATCTATCGTTACTTAATTATATATCATACGTTTAGGTTATATAATTTTGCTTAAACTTTAATTATATCAGCAGCTTTACTTCCTGGTACGATGGCAGTAATACTTCCTTGCCTACCCTTAGCAGCTTTATTAGTTAGAATCGTATATAGTTCTCCGTCTGAAAGTCTAGTTTCGTCGATTAATAGACATTCAGTCATTTTATGTGGCTAAAGCGGCCATTTTTTAGTCCTTTGCATTTAATTCTAGTTCGTAAAAATTCTTGAAGACCCTAATACTAATTGTGTAGTTTCTTACCATTTAAACCAAAGTACGTATCTACTGTTTAAACATCAATAGCGTGATTATCTATTGAATTCTTTTAAAAAAGCGGTAAGTCCCATTATTAACCTTGACTCAGTATCTCTATAACTCTGCTCTCAATTCCTCACTAAATTCTTATTTTTATCTAAGTTCTATCATTTCCAACGCTTAATATGAAGAAAGACTTTATAGTGACGAATTAGGAAGACTCTAATAGTTATTTCATCAAAGAAACCTTTGGAGTATAGTTTGAGATCAGAGAACTTTTTAGGTTTCTCTCCTTTTTCAGCTTGATAAATTCTTAGTAATCTGAATTTTCACTCTTTTCAACTTTTGTTATATTATAATGTGTTAACAATAATTTAGGTAACAATAACTTTACTAATTCTTCCAATTTCTAGCTTTTTGATTTCGCTTAATTTTTTTAAAATATTCTATTATCCCCTAAATTTGGTCTTGGTCAGTCAAAATTGGTGTAATAATGAATGCTGGTGAAATGGATACGCCATTAAAACCTAAGGGAAAAACTAAGCATGACGTAACTGAGGATATAAAAGAATTAAAGGTTGAGAAATGGTATCCTAAAAGTGTAGACAAGGCGGCGATATAGCTAAGGTAAACGGAAAGGTTTGG
>JBNMFK010000047.1:0-16621 GCA_051269965.1 Algoriphagus sp.
TCTAAAGGTGACGTTTCGTCTGTAACATCATTGCCATAAAGGCAATAGCCCATCTCTAGCCTGAGGGTGTCCCTAGCTCCAAGTCCTATCGGTTTAATATCAAACTCTACCCCTGCCTCAAATATTTTTTCCCACAGGGTTACTGCTTCTGCTTTTGGTACATAGAGTTCAAAACCGCCCGCCCCAGTATACCCCGTGGCCGAAAGAATAACATCTTTTACACCCCCAAACGTACCTTTGGTGAAACTGTAATAGTCCACATCATCGAGAGGGATACTTGTCAACTTTTGAAGTGTTGCTGAAGCATTAGGACCTTGCACGGCAAAAAGACAGAGGTCGTCTGACCAATTTACCATTTCGACGTCTTCCCCTTTGTACTTCTGAATATGATTCCAATCCTTTTCAATGTTAGAGGCATTCACAACTAACATATATTCGTCTTCGTCTATTCTATAAACTAACAAATCATCCACTACTCCTCCAGTTTCGTTCGGCAAATAACTATATTGTGCTTTGCCATTATACAAAAGCGAAGCGTCATTAGAAGATACTTTCTGTATCAGTCCCAAAGCCCCGGGACCTTTGATATAAAATTCGCCCATGTGACTTACGTCAAAAACGCCAACACTTTCACGAACGGCTAGATGCTCTTCATTATCTGAAGAATACCTTACAGGCATATCGAAACCTGCAAAAGGCACCATTTTCCCGCCAAGGGCTATATGTAAATCATTTAAAGGAACCTGCTTAACTTCGGACATAACTATGTTTTGTTTAATAAAACTTTTCCCTCTTTGAGAACCAACTTTTTTGAAACGCAAGCTGGAATTTCTTCTAGATTATGGCTTACAAAAATCAAGGTTTTATGGAGTTTTATGGCTATTGAATTAATTAAATCTCTGAAATAAATCATGTGACTATAGTCTAAGTTTTGACAAGGCTCATCTAAAAGTAGCACTTCAGGATTTTTTATAAGAGCTCTCGCTAGTAAAACCATGCGTTGCTCTCCTACAGAAATTTCATTGAGCTTTCTGTCTTTTAGCATTTGTATTTTTAATAAGTCGCTGATTTTGGAAACCACTAATTTGTTTTGCTCTGTTGGCTGCTTGTTCAAGCCTATGGTGTCGTAAAGACCAGAAGCTATGACTTTCCAAACCACCATGTCTTTAGGAAAATAAATGTGCATTTCAGGAGACAAATATCCTATTCGCCTTTTTATATCCCAAATGGTCTCTCCGGAACCTCGCTTTTTATCAAAAAGATAGAGCTCATTTCTATATGCCTGTGGATTATCAGCAGAAACCAAACTAAGCAAAGTGCTTTTCCCTGAACCATTCGGGCCCAAAAGTGCCCACTTTTCTCCTTTTTTTACTTCCCAGTCTATGTCGTCCAAGACCACTTTGTCGCCATATTCTACCTTTGCTTTAACCATTTTAATGGCACTCGTATATTCGGCGGTTGGAGTGGATTTGAAATCTGACCATAAATCTTCGTTTATTTTAAAATCCATTTTGGGAAAATTCATTTTGGGAAAAGGTCTTTCATAAATATTCTCCAGCTCACCTTTCTCAAGGCAGATTAATTTATTAATCCGCCTTGGCAACTCATTTAAAGATGCGACCAATACAATCTGGAGGCTTAAACCGTCCAATAAGTTCATTAAAGAAGCCTTACTCTCCACATCCAGACCTACGAAAGGACAATCTAATAGAAGTACTTTAGGCTTTTTTAACAAGGCGATGGCTATTAGTGTACGCCGTGTTTCTCCGTTTGACAAACTTGTTACCTTTCTGTCTAAAAGATGTAGAATATTCATCTTTCCAGCCATTTCTTCTACTTCTAACAAGTCGTAGATAGCAGGAGTAAGTTCTACAGAATTAAGATTTACGGTGCCGACTGGTAAAATCTGATTCTGAATTACCTCATAAACGGTAGGTCCAATCTCAGAATCATAAGAATGGTACCTCTGCTGATAATATTGATATGCCGCTCCCGCAACTCGGCTAAAGCCATAGTCCCTTGGAATAAGCTCAATTTCGCTGTAATGTGGTTTAATGATTTTGCCCTGAAATGGAAATACTTTTCCAGCAATTATGTCTAATAAGGTACTCTTTCCCGAACCATTAGGTCCTACAATCGCTACATTGTCATCCATCCCAATGTTTAAATCAATGTTTTTGAGAACGAGGTTTTCACCCTTTTTAACACTCAGATTATTAAAATAAATCATCGCAAAGTTTTTAGTTCAAGGGTTAATAAATCCTGTGCTCTTGCGTAATATAATGAGACTCTCCACAGTGCGGACATGCTATTTTACCACTTTTCTTATGCTTTGTTCTTATCTGTTCTGTAAAACCTAGAACCAAAATACCCGTGGGCAAGGCAAATATCGCCACTCCCAAAACTGCCATTAAGCCCCCCAATACTTTACCCAAGGGCGTAATGGGATGCATGTCCCCGTAGCCCACAGTTGTCATTGCATTTACGCCCCACCACAAAGAATCTGGAATACTCGAAAACACCTCTGGCTGGGCAGGGTATTCTATGTAAAACACCAAGCTTGAAGAAATTAGAAGCAAGAAAATTATAAAAGACATGCTTAAAAGCAGTTCCTCTTTTTTAGCTTTCAAAACATTTTGTATCACGTTAAGTGCGTGAAAATAGCGGCTCACTCTAAACAAGCGAAACATTCTTAAAATTCTAAGTATTTTAACAAACCCTAGATCTGCCGTGAAGTAAGAGTAGTAGAAAGGAAAAATTGCAAGAAGATCAATAAGCCCCCAAACTGAAAAAATAAACTTTAATCGACCATAAAAAGGGTGTTCATATTGCGGATCTTCAACGCAAGACCAAACTCGGAGGAGATATTCTACAGTAAATACAGCCACAGAGAAGACCTCAAACTCTAAAAAAAATTTGTTGTGCCGAACACCAATAGAAGGAACCGTATGGAGAATTATTGCCACGGTGTTCAAGAAAATAAGTATCGTTAGGGATACATTAATCACAAACCCAACACCTCTCTTATCCTTGAACTTTATCTCTAGTACCTTATTTACTTCTTTTCTTAGGCCCATTAGTCTCAAATTTCTACTAAACTAAACTATAAGCCTTTTAATTAAAAGTTACTATCTACTTTCGGCGGAAGAAGTTTGTACATGACCGGGGTAACAATCCTTGTCAAAATCAATGACGAAATTAAACCCCCTATGATCACCAGTGCCAACGGAGAAAATAGAGGCGAGTGTTCTAACACCAGGGGTGTGAGACCCCCTATGGCCGTCAAAGTTGTTAAAACAATCGGTATAAATCTTGTTTCTCCCGCTTTTTCAATAGCTTCATCTATACCAAGACCCTCGTCCGATCTTAGATAATTCGTATAGTCTACAAGTAGTATCGAATTTTTTACTTCTATTCCAGCCAAAGCTATGATACCAATTGTAGCCGTAAAGGACAGTGAATTTCCCGTTAAATAAAGAATCACTACCGCACCAATTATTCCAAGAGGTATTACTGAAAGGACAATTAATGAACTTTTGAAGGTTTTAAACTCCAAAAGTAGAATAGCTAAAATCCCAAAAATGGTAATCACAATAATGTTGGCAAGACCACTAAAGGTCTCCTGCTGCCTTTCAAATTCTCCAGAAATCTTATAACTATAGCCCTGAGGAAAGTCTATTTTCTCTAGTTTTTCCATGAATGCCTCATTAACTGCTGGTGTAAGGTACCCATCTTTCACAAAAGCCGTAACACCCACAAACTGCTCTAAATCTCTGTGATAAATGGCATTAGAAGAACTCTCAAAGACCACCTCTGCTAACTGCTTTAGGGGTATTTGAGCCCCATTTCCTGCCGTAAAGAAAATTTTGTCAAAGATGGAGAAATCTGGCTTTTCTTGGTTGGGCACACCAATGACAATATCAAATTGATCTCCTTTTTCATCTCTATAAGACCCTATTCCTAATCCAGAAATCGCCATTCGGATATTCTTATCAATTTCTGAAATAGGAATACCAAGCATCCCAGCCTTATCCTTATTGATTTTCACTCTTAAATCAGAATTTATTTGCGTAGATGGATTTCTAACATAGATGGTCCCCTCTGTTTCTAAGTACGCCTCTTCTACTTTAATAGAGAGCTCCCTTAGCTTATCCGTCTCTTCCCCCATTATTCTAAGGGCTAACGGTGCCGCTACTGGTGGACCTTGCTCAAATTCCTTTACCGTGATCTGAGCACCAGGATAGCCGCCAAATTCATTCCTGAGTTCATTGACAAAAGCCGTCATTTCTGGCACTTCTGTCTCTTCATTTAGTTGCACAAACAATTGGGCGAAATTAGGGCTCGCTCCTCCCTTTGGCAAAAGGTTATAATAAATTCTAGGATTGTCTTTCCCAATGTTGGAAGCATAGTTTCGAACTATTTCCTTGTCTTCCAGAATGTTTTCTACAAACCTCACTGCTTCGTCTGTTTTTTCGAGATTAGTGCCAAGAGGCGTAACAATGTTTACTAAGACCTGGGGTTTTTCAGACTTGGGAAAAACGCTAATCCCTATAACTTGAATCAAAAACAAACTACCCACAAATAATACTAAGGCCATTGTTAGGGTAATTAATGGATTATTAAGTGACCAATGTAAAACTTTTCTATATGACACCTCAATACCCTTTTTCATGTATTGTAGCACGATATTTCCTTCCTCCGTCGTGTTTCTAGACATCAGTAAACTAGCCAAAAACGGTACAATAGTAATGGAAACGAAAAGCGAAGCAATCACCGTTGTGATTACAGCCATTGGCAAACTTCGGATAAACTCTCCAGCTGATTCTGGAAGAAAAAGCAACGGTAAAAAAGCAAAAACTAAGGTAGCAGTACATCCTACCACCGCCAATCCGATTTGCTTTGTAGCCAAAATTGCCGCATCCTTCCGACTATAACCTTCTCTCAAAAACCTTGATATATTTTCAACCACCACGATAGAATCATCTACCAAAAGACCAAGAGCTATAACTAAACCTACCACAGACATTTGATTAATCCCAAAACCTAAAAGATCTAAGCCTGTCAAGCCTATAGCTAAAGAAAGCGGAATAGAGATCATCACAATTAAAGCTGCCCTAAAACCTAAAGGAATCAAGGTAATTAATACTAAAAGAATAGCTATTCCAAAGTCTTTGGCCAACCCTAATAACCTTTTCGAGACACTTTTGGCTTGATCAAAGCTTTTTTCGAAGGCAAACTGGCTTGGAAGGGTTTCTTGGAAGTTTTCAATGATCGGTCTAATCTCTTCTGTGACTTCAAAAATATTGGTGTTCTTCTTTTGTGCCGCTGTTACGAAAACAGCCCTTTTCCCATTCAACCTTGCCTTATACGTTGTTTCTTCATAGGCCATTTTCACATCGGCTAAATCTTTTAAGTAAGTCACCTGAGTCCCAGATGTACCTACTATGGTATTTCTTATTTCTTCTAAAGAGCCAAAAGACCCAGAGGTCTTAACATTCAACTTTCGAGAACCGATTTCTATTGCTCCTCCTGGAATATCAGAGTTTTCAGACTGAATTAACCCGATAACCCTGTTCAAGGGTATCTTATATTGAGCCATACGTTCGGTATTCAATTCAATACTTACACGCTGATTAGGGTAAGCATGAGTTTCTATGGCTTTAAGGTTTTTAACTTTGGCTAAATCGTCCCTTAGGCGTTCTGCCTGCTCTTTCATCTCGGCATAAGGAGCGGTTTCCGACATGATAGCACATTGAATTATGTTTACCGTCTCCGGCGTATACCTAAAAACATCTATGCTGTAAATGTCTTTCGGGAGCTTGTTTTTTATGGCATTAATCTCCCTTAACGTTTCTCCATACTTTTCATCATCGTCTACGGAATGATTAAACTCCACAATGATATTCGCTAGACCATCCGCAGAAGTAGAGAACACGTTTTTTACATCATCTAGCGTATTCAAACGTTTCTCAATAGGTTCTGAAATTAGCTTCTCAATGTCCTCTGGACTTGTACCTGGGAAAATAACCACCACAGAATTATAGGTGGCCTTCAAAACAGGATCCTCGGCTTTGGGCATAGTAAGCAAAGAACTGATACCCAGAACCATTATCATCACAAAAATAATGATGGTAAACTGGTAATTTTTGACAGAAAATTCGGCTATTTTCATTGTTAATATTTGCTTACGTTCACTTTTTGACCATCACTTAGAAAACTCGACCCGAAGACTACGAGAGCATTATCTAAGTTAAGCCCCGCACTTATCTCCACTTTATCCTGCCATATTTGACCGATCTTAACTGCAGTTTTCTTGGCGATATTTTCCTCCAACAAAAATACAAAGGCGTCATTTTTATTTGCCCCTACCAGTGCCTCTATTGGAATCATGAGCAAACTTCTCTCAGAACTAGAAAGAATAATTGCCCTTGCCACAAACCCAGAAAGCAGCCTTTTCCCTTTGCCATCAAGCACCAATTCTACTTCATAGGTCCCTGTGGCGGGATTTACACTTTGGGCTATTTGGCTCACTTTTGCAATAAATTGCTCTTCTGGATAAGCATCTAAATAAACCTTGGCTGTCTCTCCTAGCTTTACTTTCACAATATCTTTATCTGCTAGACCTATGTTGACATTAAAAATGGATGCCCCGCCAGCCAGTATCAAGGCAGGAGCAAAAGGCGTTATCAATTCGCCTTCTTCGACTATTTTTAAAAGAATTTTGCCAGATTGCGGAGCATGTATTTTAGAAAGTCTTTGATTATAGACGGCGGCATCCATCCTTTCCTTTGCTAAGTCATAGCCTGTTTGTGCGTCATCTAAGGTAGTTTTTGTGGCAACTTTATCTTCGACTAATTTAGTTGCTTTCACTAAATCCCTTTCTGCTTTTGCCAAACCGAGTTTTACTTGATTGACGCCCGCATCAATCTCAGACATATCTAATTCTGCTAATAGTTGCCCTTTTTTGACGTACTGGCCTTCTTTTACATGCATTCTTTTAATTAATCCTCCTGATTTGAAAGCTAATTTCAACTCAGACTTAGAACTTAAAACGCCACTTCCGGTGATATTATTCCCGATAGAAACCATTTCTGGTTTAGTTATTGAAACCGATTGAAGCTCTTCTTCGGCTTCGGCTTTTTCTTCTTCAGCAGTACAAGAAAATAGACCCAAGGCTATGCTTAATGTATAATATAGTATTTTCATTTTCATTTAATTTTTAGAGCCCACTAACTTTATCTAAATCCGATTTTTTTAGCCAAACATCAAACTGAGCCAAACGACTACCGAGCTCTGCAATCAGATGGTCATTTTGAGCCTCAAGAACCTCTATATATAGAGCGTCATTATTTTCATACTTCTTGTTTATCATGTCAAGTAGCTTTTGGGTTAAGAAAACGCCTTTGCCTGTTAGATTGGCTTTAGTCATAGCTCCTTCAAGCTCAAAGAGTGCTTGAGCTACTTGAAGTTCAATCTGAGAAACAGTCTCTTGCTCTTTCAAACCTAGAATCCTTTCCTGAATTTTTGTCTGTTCTATCTTATGCCTTTTTTCTTTTCCGTGAAAAATATCCCAATTCATCCCAATCTGCATTAGAGCATATCCCTGGCCTCTAAACTGATAGCCAAATCCCTGTATTCCTATATTTCCTCCTACATAGAAGTCAGGCCTTTTTGCGTTTTTTTCCTGCATTTCTAGCAATGTGCTTGTGACAGCCTTACCCATTCTTAATTGTTCAAATTCTGGTCGATTCAATAAAGCAGCGTTTTGATACTTTTCTAAAGGTTCTAAAAGCGGATTTGACAAGAATAGTGCAGTATCTACTTCTATGGGTACCTCCGCTTGACGGTTTATGAGAAAATTAAAATAGGCTGCGGCCACTTTACTGTTTTTCAAAGCGGTTATTTTATCAGATTCTATTTTACTTATTTCATATTCAGAAGCATAAATCACGTCCTTAAGTACTATGTCATTCGCGACTAACCTTTTATTGAAACCTAGATAGTTATTCAAGAAAGTAAGAGCGTTGTTGTAAACTTTTATTGCTTCTAAGCTTTGCAGGTATTGGTAATAGGCGGCTTCAATCTGGTATTTTAATTCGTAGGCCAAAAGACGCCTCTTGGATCTTTCAGAGTTTGATAAATCCGTTTTTAGCTTAATGTTGTACTTGATGTTAGCATTAAAGAGAGGCAACTGAAAATCTACCTTTGTCTCCTGAAAGTTGTTTGGTAAAAACTGAATTTCTTCATTTTCTACTTGAGGAAAATTATTACTAGCAGTGAGTTGATTCAGCGTATTATAAACAGGATTCAATAAATCTCCGATTGGAAAAGAAATCTGTCTACCTCCAGCAGCTAATGTATACGTAGGACTAAAAGCAATTTTGGGGAATAAATTTGAGCGTGCTTCTTCAATGGCCGTTATCGCCTTTTCTATCTCCAAGCTTTGCTGCTGAAGGGCCAAATTGCCTTCAAGTCCTGTTTGAACATAAGCCTTTAACATGGCTGACTGCCCAAACATAACTTGTGAGGTTATGAGAATAAAGAATAGTAGCGTTTTCATAAAATTATTTCTGTAAAGTAGACTGCATGCCCGTCTTTATTAAGTTAGAACTAGCCTTAGAGAGTATCTTCCACTCTTTATCTACTATCTCACAAACCACATGTGAACGTACTTTTCCAGCTCTAACTACTTTAGAATTTGCGGTGATGGTGTCTCCCAACTTACTTGGCCTCAGAAAGTCTAAAGTACTATTCGTGGCCACGAAAAATCCTTGTTTACACATGGTAACTAATGTCATTCCCATAGTTTCATCCATAATACCTGCCGTAGCTCCTCCGTGCATATTCCCATGAAGGTTGGTAAACTCTTTTCTTACATCAAAAGAAATGGAAACCTCCAATGCTTCTACGGCCAAAAGTCTCCCATTAAGCCAGGCACCGAAAGGAGACGGACTTGACTCATTGGACTCTAGCCCTAACATTTTTTTGAGATATTCTACTACATTATTCATTTTTGTTGCTTTTCTAGTTTCTGTTTTTCTCACTCTATTTATCCCAAAATAGTTGTTTTATACTTTGGATAGGGCCCATCAAATTAATTTCTGCTGGATTAAATTCCATACATCTGAAGGCCCTGTTTTTTGTAACCAACTGTTTATTGCATAATGAGTACGTCAATAATCCAAAGATGACGGACCCATCGTCCTGATTATTTTGGCCAAACGCTCTTTTAATAGTTTTTCGCACCAAAAAAATTATGTTTTTTAACAGTACACCAGCTAGTAGAAATTTCCTGTCAAAAGAGCCTTTTGTAAACGCAAGTAAGCCTCCCCACCAGAAAACCACATGGTTTGCCCAACTTGTCTTATCAAACTACGTCTGCAAGTCGGTTTCTTGCTTCATCTTATTTCTTTTAGGTTGATATCTTTAACATTTATTTCGTGTTTTAATCCATAGCCCAAAACCTTAAGATAAACAGCATTATAAAACCCTGATCTTTCTTTCGGACTCCATAGATAGCCAATCACACTCAAGTCTGGAAGAGGGATCAGCACCCAGAACCACCATCATATAACGGGAGGTTTGACTAAAAAAAAGACGCCAAGGGTAAACGGTACCACCTCTTCAAAGGTCAATGGTTTGTTCATGGGGTATTAGACTTTTGGTAAGCACATTTTAGGTTTTCCACAAAAATTGTAGGCCCTCATCATTCTCACAAGAGAGATATCCTCTTTCTCAGAAAACATGTCTAGTCTTTTCCTAGATTTCAAAGTCACTAAGCCATGAACAAAGCTCCAAACCATAAGAGAGGCGTCCTCCAGGTCATACTTGCTTAGATAACTCTCCTTTTGACAGTCTACTACAAGATACCTTAGAAGTTCGAAGGCTTTCATATCGTCATCCCAGATCTCATTCTTACATTCAAGTGTCTCCATAGGAGCCTCCATCGTGAACATAAGATTATAAAGTTCGGGGTTTTCAAAAGCGAATTTGATGTAGTTATTTCCCATCTGCTCAAGCCTATCAATGGCCTTCTCTGCCAAGGGAATGTTGCTCAAGGCAAGTATTAATACTTGAAATGCTTCTCCATGGCGTTCAAAAAGGAGTTCGTTTTTATCTTTAAAGTATAAATATATAATACCTGGGCTGTATTCTATGAGCTCCGCAATATTCCTAATACTGGTTTTTTCAAAACCTCTATCTAGCAACAGCTCTTTCGCCGCTCCTAAATTTTTATTTCTCAGCTCTACCCTCTCCCTTTCTTTTCTATCCGCGACGCCCATTTAATACGACGTGTTTATCATTCACAAAATAAATAAAATGATCGCCGTTCATTAATCCAAATCACAAAACCTTTTACTTCTCATTCTAGAACTTATATCAAATGATATTTTGCCTAGCTTTGTCTCCTTAATTAAGATAAAAAGCCTTTATGAAGCACTTCCTTTTTTGCTTTCTTGCTCTTATACTTTGGAACTGTAAACCAGAAGCCACGACTTCAGATCTTGTGCCTATTGAAAGGCTAGATAGAACGCTTATGGCGATGGAGTCAAAAAACGACTTAGAAGTATTTCTGACTAATAACGCCTGGTATAGCCGCAATTTGTATAGAGCTTTTCCAGACGATACTGCTTTTGTAAGCCACCTTTATTATATTATTTCACACCCCGGCACCAAAGCATTTTATCAAGAAGTAGATAGCACATTTGGAGAATTGCCTGAGCTTAGAAAAGACTTAACTAAGGCTTTCTTTGAAATCAAGAAAACATATCCCTCGTTTGTTCCGCCTAAAGTCTACGCTACATTTACAGGCTTAGAAAATGACATTTTTGTTTCCGACTCTCTTATTATTATTGCTCTTGAAGCCTTTATGGGGCCTAGTGGCACCTACCGCCCAGACCAGCCCGCCTATATTTTAAGTCGTTACCAGAAGGAATATATAGTTCCATCTATCATAAGACTCCTTGGTCAAAGCTATATTTCATCTGCACATGGAAGCGACATGCTGAGTAACATGATGTATTTAGGAAAGTCTTTTGAGTTTACAAAAACGATGTTACCAAGCGTAGTAGATTCATTAATTATTGCAATGCCCGACAGCTCCTTGCAAAGCAACTGGTATGCTCAAGATTTGATTTGGGCTCACTTCGTTGACAAAAAGCTTCTATACGAACAGAACCCTCGTATCAAAGAGAAGTATTTGGGAGAAAGACCGACAACGACAGAGATTGGCCCTAGTTGCCCCGGAAGAATTGCTCAGTGGCTGGGCTGGCGAATCGTAGACAAGTTCCGAACGGAAAACCCAGATGTCTCGTTTAAACAACTTATGCAAATTGAAGACGCCCAAGAAATTTTGAGGCTTTCTAAATACCGCGGGATTGTAGAAGAAGAGTAGATGGAGGAAAGTAGTTTTAAAGACAAACCAAAAAGCAGGAAGTTTTCTAAAGAAGGCTTTAAAAAAGCCTTAGAGCTAGGAAAGTTTGTTTTGCCCTACAAATGGACTTTTCTAATGGGCCTTGCCTTTCTCGTTGTTTCTACCAGTACTTCCCTTACTTTTCCAAGCCTTATAGGGGAGGTAACTAGGGTAATTGAAGGAAATTCTGATTATACACTAAATCAAATCGTTCTTTTTTTCGGGGTAATCCTTGTTATTCAGGGGATCTTTTCCTTTTTACGTGTTTATTTATTTTCATATGTAAGTCAAAATGTAGCGGCAGATATACGAAAAAAGGTCTTCAACAAACTCATAAGCCTACCCATTTCCTTTTATGAGAAAAATAGGGTGGGCGATTTAATCAGTAGAATAACCGCTGATGTGGCTGCCTTTCAAGCCATTCTTTCCTTGACATTGGCAGAGCTATTCAGACAAATCGTTACGTTAATTGTTGGAACGGCTATCATTCTATACATCTCATGGAAATTGACAGTGTTCATGCTACTCACGTTTCCTGTCGTGGTTATCGCCGCATTTGTTTTTGGTAGATTCATCAGGGTTCTAGGAAAGAAAACTCAGGAGAAACTGGCAGAGTCCAATGCCCTAGTTTCTGAAACCTTACAATCTATTTCGGTAGTAAAAGGTTTTACCAATGAAAAAATAGAGGCTGACAAATATGGAAAGACCATGGCCGAACTGGTAGTGCTTACCATAAGATCTGCTCTTTTCCGAGGTGGGTTTATCAGTTTCACCATAGTTGGTTTATTTGGAGGAATTATGCTGGTCGTTTGGTACGGTGGCGGCTTGGTAGAGCAAGGAACGATTGAACTTGCCGACTTAATGTCTTTCCTTTTCTATACCGCCTTTATTGGTGCGTCTGTCAACGGACTAGGAGACACCTACTCACAGATTCAGGGAAGTGTAGGTGCCTCTGAACGTATTTTAGAAATATTAGGCGAGAAGTCTGAGGTAGAAATAGACAGAACACGAAAAAATAAACGTATAAAAGGGGATATTGTCTATAATAATGTTTCTTTTTCCTATCCATCCCGAGAGGACTTGCCTATCTTCAAAGACTTTTCCCTAAGGA
This sequence comes from Algoriphagus sp., assembly GCA_051269965.1. Taxonomy (GTDB): domain Bacteria; phylum Bacteroidota; class Bacteroidia; order Cytophagales; family Spirosomataceae; genus Arcticibacterium. Next base: position 12,525 of record JBNMFK010000047.1, read on the forward strand.
TAAAACCTGGCGAAAAGATTGCCCTAGTTGGTCAAAGCGGAGCAGGAAAATCTACGGTTGTGCAATTGCTCATGCGATTCTACGAAGTAGATAGTGGCGAAATAACCATTGATGGCACAAACATTAAGGATGAAGATGTCACTGATTTACGTCATAATATGGCCATTGTACCTCAAGAAGTTATTCTCTTCGGTGGCACGATTGAAGAGAACATCATTTATGGAAATTTGGAGGCCACTGCTGCAGAAGTATTTCTTGCAGCTAAGAGGGCTAATGCCACAGAATTTATTGATAAATTTCCAGAGGGATTTAAAACCATTGTTGGAGAAAGAGGTATTAAACTATCCGGAGGCCAGCGACAGAGAATTGCCATTGCCAGAGCAATCCTCAAGGACCCTGCCATATTACTTCTAGATGAAGCCACAAGTGCATTGGACTCAGAGTCCGAATATTTAGTGCAGGATGCTTTAAATGAACTTATGAAAGACAGAACCACAATTATTATTGCTCACAGGCTGGGCACCATTAAACATGTGGATTGCATTTATGTCATACTAGAAGGTAAAGTAGTAGAACAGGGAAAGCACGAATCTCTTATTTTGAATCCTGATGGAATTTATTCAAATTTAGTGAGCCTCCAAATGGAACAAAATAACCTTAACGGTCCAACAGAATGAGCAGTACGATTTCGCTTAAGTCTTTTAACCTTCGGTATACAGACTGCCGACAGGAAGTGCTACAGGCATTTACGGCCAGTGCAACGGCCCTTTCTCATGGCGATTTAGAGGCCAAAATTGATGACAAATATGACCGCGTAACAATATATAGAACGCTCAAAGCCTTTGTAGAGAAAGGCATTATTCATCGTATTTTAGATGCTGATGGTGGATCAAGATATGCCCTGTGCCAAAACGAATGCTCTTCTGCAACACACAGTCATGACCATGTGCATTTTAAATGCAATATTTGCGGTGATACTACCTGCATAAATAGCGTTCATATTCCATCCATAAGCCTCCCTGCGGGTTATCAAAGAGAAGAAATCAATTTACTCATAGAGGGCAGCTGCCCAAACTGCCATTAACATGCGTCCATTAAAAGCTGAATTTGTAAAAAGTGCTTCCGTGGTGAGCCAATGTCCTCCTGCCAACAAGCCAGAGTTAGCCTTTATAGGTCGTTCAAATGTGGGTAAGTCATCTCTTATCAATATGCTCACAGGCGTAAAAAAATTGGCTAAAACCTCTTCTACGCCTGGAAAGACACAACTAATTAACCATTTTCTTATTGAAGACCACTGGTATTTAGTGGATTTGCCTGGCTATGGCTTCGCTAAAGTTCCTGTAAAGGAAAAAGTAAAGTGGGAAAAAATGACCTGGGATTACATGGAGGAAAGAGAGAACCTCCTTTATGTGTTTGTTTTGATTGATTGTAGGATCCCTCCACAGAAAATTGACCTAGAGTTTGTTTATAAACTCGGTACCAAAGGAATTCCTTTTAAGTTAGTCTTTACTAAGTGGGACAAAGTGAAGCCTATGAAAGGACAAAAAAACGTCAATGACTTCAAAATGGCTTTATCCGAAACGTGGGAAATACTCCCAGAACATTATATCACCTCTTCAGAAAGAGGCCTTGGCAGACTGGAATTATTACAATTAATTGATGAAATTAGTGAGTCTCTTTAATTAATTTTTTTAATTAATACGTTATTGATTTTAATTCTTTTCAAGAACTCTTGTCAAAACTATTTGTCAAAACTATAGTTTAATTTATATTTGTCACCAAAATATAAGACTGAATGGCAGAGTACCTTGGTATAGATATCGGTGGAACAAACGTAAAAATGGGTATTGTAGAATCTGAAACGGGTAATATCACCAATTTCAATAGCCACGATACGGGCCGCTGGAGAAGTTCAGGCCACTTTGTGAAACGACTCGGTGATGCTATAGCTGTTCAATTAAAGGAAAACCCTGAAGTGAAAAAGTGTGGCATTGGCGTTCCAGGCCTCATTACGCGTGACCGCCAAAACCTAATAGAAATTACTGCTATTCCTGAAATTAACGGTCTTCCAGTAATACCTCAGTTAAAAGAAAGGTTTACAGGAAAAGACTTCTTTTTAGAAAATGACGCCAACGCAGCGGCCTTGGGTGAATACTATTTTGGAGAAGAGGATGTTCCTGAAAACTATATTTTCGTGACTTTAGGAACAGGAGTGGGTGGAGCGGCAATTATAGATAAACAAGTATTTAAAGGTGGCTATGGCAATGCTATGGAACCTGGGCATATGCCCTCCAAGCATAATAGAGTTTTAGAGCGTAATATTGGAAAAGTTGAACTTCTAAACTTAGCTACAGAAATGAGAGCTGCGTGGATAGCAGAAACTTTACTTCCTGCTGATGGAAGTATTTCTACAACGGGCTTGGTCGCCGGAGCAAGCGAAGGAGACAAACTAGCCTTAGCGGTTTTTGACGAAGTAGGAACGCTATTGGGCGATGGTATGGTATCTATGATTCGTATTCTAGACATAAAAACAACCCTGATCGGTGGCGGACTTTCAGCCTCTTTTGATTACATATTACCTGCTATAAACCGCCAGCTAGACCACTGGCTTACGGATTATTACAAAGATGGCTTACAAGTTAAGCGTGCTACACTAGCAAATGACGCCGGTCTTTTAGGTGCCGCTAGCCTCTGTTTTTAAATGAACGCCCTATTGACTTAATATTGCTCGGGTCAAAATAGGTCTAGAGCCTGTGAACAGTGCCCCTGAAGTAGTGTAAGAAAAGCCCCTCCAGACGGTTTGGTAATGCTGAGTCTCTACCAATTGAATGAAAAGGGTTTCTCCTTTCATTTTAATTTTTGTTGGCTCCAAGTATTCTTTCCCGTTGTATGCGGTGTACTCGTTTCCACTTATAAAACGAACACCCTCAGGAAACTCTTGAAGGAAAACCAGCACTTCTGGATTTTCGCTGTCATAAAAATAGTTTCTTCTTTGCATCTCTCTATACATAGCCTTTTGGCTACTATCCCATTCTTGGTTCAGCTTTTGTGAAGCAAATGAAAAGCTCTTTAGTTGACTTTCTTCTGGTAAGTTGTTGTTACCAAAAACATGATAATTCTGTTTGGCACATGAAGATAACATGCCAACGAGAACAAAGAGTGTGAGTGTTTTTAAAAATGTCATTTTTAATAGGGTTGACACACAAATTTGACAAATCTAACCTGCTTTTATATGAATTTTTTAATATAAATTTTAACATAAGTAAGATGTATTGCGGTCTAGTTTAAACCACAAATAATCTATTGCCCGACAGCCTATCTCAAAAATTTTCTATCCTAATGCAACCACACGCTGAATCCTCACATCTAGGCTTCAAACAGCATTATTGATACGAATTATGAAAAATCTATTTAAAAATTTAACACTTGCATTTCTATCCTTAGTCCTAACAACCGCTATTGCTCAAGATCAAGAAAGAGACTATGAACACTACGATAGTGAAAACAATAGAAACTATAACCATGGTTCGAAAAATAGAAAGTCCTCCAACATGTTTACTAAAAGAGACTTTGGTCTGGTGCTCGCCATCAATAGTTTTGATAAAACAGTGGACATGCCCGAACTCAATGCTTGGCAGTCCAGGTATGTAGCTCTTCAGTGGAGAAGAAATCATAGATTGATTTCGGGAAGACAGGTAGATATAGCTTTAGGTACTGGTTTAGAGGTCGGCTGGAACAACTTCATGATGCATAACGACGAGCAGTATTTTGAAAGTGGTGGTCTGACAGACTTTGAAATGCTGGATTCGCCCATACGAAAATCAAAACTCGTGGTGAACTCCTTAAACCTCCCTTTCATGCTCCAGTTTGGCTTTAAAGAAAGTAACTTTAGACTAGGAATTGGTGCCTATGCCGGCATCCGTATTAATAGTTATCAAAAGTTTCAAGAGACAAACGACGCGAAGTTTGTAGAAAAGGGTGACTATAACCTCCGCAAGTTCAACTATGGTTTAGTGGCAGAATTGGGCCGAGGGGACGTAAGATTGTTCGCGAGATATGATGGTCTTCCAATGTTTAACGACAATAACCCGATTAAT
>JBNMFK010000048.1:0-16548 GCA_051269965.1 Algoriphagus sp.
ATAAACCTTGGGTATTCCGGAAAATATCAAAGAAACGGAGGATGTTATAAAACCATGGATTCATGAAAGCGAAAGGTCCAATGTTCAAAATTATACTTTTGCTATTCAGGTTACGATTGACAAGAAATTAGTAGGTCTAATAGCCATTAGGCAGAAAGAGATAAAACATAAAAGGGCGGAGGTTTGGTTTAAAATAAATCCTGACCATTGGGGAAAAGGGATAGCCAGTGAGGCACTTGAACGTATGCTAGAATATGGCTTTAGCAAGCTAAAGCTTCATTGCATCGAGGCGGGATGTGACGTAGGAAATATTGGCTCAATAAAAGCATTAGAAAGAGTTGGCATGACCAGAGAGGAAAGAAAACGAAAGATTTTGCCACTTAAATCTGGGTGGTCAGATGATTTTATGTGTGCTAATTTAGAAGAATATTTTAAACTGTGAACAGGCTATTTTACTTGCTCAATTGATAGAGTTTACTTAGTGTTTAAGTTGCATTGATAACGTAGCATAATTGTTTTGTTCTTGTCATTTATGTGAATTAAGTTCTTTAAAAGGTTTTTCATATAGGTTTAGACTTTGTGTAGAGATATTTGATTGGGAATAAACATGCCTATATTTTTACTTGTTTAGCTTTGATAAGTCTTAGTCCAATAAACGCTTGTATGTTTGAAGTAATTCTGAAGGACTGACCTCGTTTTTCTGCCATTTTCTCATAACCATGAAATTGGCTTTTTGTACTTTCCAATAGCCATTTTTCTCATATTTCCTTGACGAAATCAATACGGTTTTAGGAATGACCTTAAACTTATATCTTTTCTTTGCTCTGATTAATATGTCATAGTCTTCCATGATGCTATGCTTTTCGCAGAAACCATTTAAATCCTGAAAAACTTCCTTTTTAATGAAGAGCGTTTGGTCTCCACCCCTGCACCAGATCATTGGAAAGCGAGTGAAGAAGGCGTTTAAGTAAAGCAAAGGATGCGGATATCTTGAGTATTCACTTCTGTAGGCTGCCATATCGTACCCGTCACATACGGCTTGCTTAATATCTGTTACAAAATCTTTGTTGACAAGAACATCTGCATGCACAAAATATAGCATATTTCCTTCGGCCAATTTTGCTCCATAATTCATTTGAAAGTTTCGTCCTCCTTTTTTACTCTGAACGTAAACGCAGTTTCTTTCAGCTGCTAGCTTGCTAAGTGCATCTGTAGAATGAGGGGAGTCTGCTAATATGATTTCGTAGGAGATCTCCCCAAGGTTCTCTTGAATCTTGGTCAGGCATTTTTCAATACTATCGACTTCATTATAGGTGGGAATGATAATGCTGAGCAAAGGGATAGTTTTTAATAGGGTTACTTACAATTGGTTAATTTACATATTCAATGGGAAATAAGATGAGTGGCTGACTTCAAAATGCCTTTTATTTTTATTGATTAAAATAAGACTATACATTTCGATTATTAACGATTCAAAAGATGATTATTCCGATTAGAATTATACTAGACCGAAACTTGTCCTAAATAATCTTACCGAAGTTCAGCAGTATACCCGTTTTTTCACGTCTCTTTCACATTTAAACTCATATCTAGGCAAGAAAGCTCTGCTTCAAGGGATTTCTGTTCTCAAGGAAAACTAAATTTTGGTCATCGAATATATATCAAAATTATAAGAGTATTGCTTTACGTTCTTAGAACTTGGCGGCTAATATTACTGAAGAGAACTTAGATTAGAGAGTCAAGCCACTCGCCTAAAAATGATATCCTCTGAGCAGTATTAAGAAGACGAATCACTCATTAATTTTCGTCTGTAAGAATTCTAAACTAAGGCAGTCTAAAAGCTTTTTCAAATCAATTGGGTTTATTGAATGAAACAAAAGACCTCTTTTTTAGTCCGCCGTTTTAGTCTTTATTACATTTATTTCCCTAAAGCTCCTTGTGCCATATGAAATACTACTGACCGGCCTTTCTGGATATGTACCATTTCCATGTTTTGCTCATGACACCACTGGTGAAATTCATTAGTATCATCCATCGTTTTTAATGTTTACAGTAATGTTATTATCGATTGGGACCTCATCAACTATTAGCTGCGGGCTGTCACAGGTAAAGGAAAGCTCATCGCGAATTGTGATTTAGGCGTGCTCTTTATTCCTTTAAAGCCAGTGCCAACAGTAAATCTAGCTATAAGGCAATTAATATTCTCTCAAATTAACAGGTTCCTCCTCACTTCATAGTTTAGGTTTTAGAACCTCTCTAAAAGTCTAATCACATCTCCTACAGTGCTTTACCTAAATACAAGTCAATTGAAAAGTAATTTTGGTTACCAATAGTGGCCTGTTCATTATCAATAACCACGATAGTTACTTGAGATGTGTTCTTTGACCACATGATTTATACCTTAAGATCCAGTGTTGACAACCGAACAAAGCATTGGTAGCAAAAGGACTTGACTTTTATAAATTATGGTTTTAAAGAATTGACTTGAAACAGACGCAAGTAGAGAGGGGATAGATTTTTTTTAAGAAGAGAACCTTCTTAAAGTAAAACTTAAGGAAATTGGGTTTTCTCAACAAGGCTTTTAAACGCTTTATATCGGTGTCGAAATTCCTATTAAGAATGGACAAAATAAGATGAGAATGTCCTCGTTGCTGAGCATCATTTGGATCTTATTTATTTCTGATTAATTTTCGTACAAAAATTATAGCCTCTGAATTTATAGTTTTACCAGTAAGCGAAGTACAGAACCATTTGAATCATACTGTCAGGGATAATAACCGCCAGCCAAGAAGATTGAAACTTAATTAAAATGAAAAGATGACTTAGTAGCTTTTTGGCATAAACTCTCAGGTAATAATTCTCTAAGCAATGAGAGGTTGAGTAAACTCATACGAGATAGACATAAATAGCTAGTTGGAGTATGCCGCAAGTCTATCGCCACTAAATAATCAGATCAGAAGGGATATCCCTATTTGAGGGAGAGCAGAACGTTCGTTTGGCAAATATGAGTTCAGCGGCTATTTCAGAACTTTTATCCCTACATTGCGTTAAAAATCAACGAACTAAGCATGGCGTTAACAGAGTTTTGGAGTGGCTCCGAAAAATACATTTGCGATAAGAGTTTAGCTCAGGCTTTTCATATGGCCAGAGTATTGGGTATGCCCTTGTTAATAGAAGGCGAGCCAGGCACAGGAAAAACAGAATTACCCATTCAATATGCGGCTTCCGTGGGTTTACCCCTATTTACATATCCGACGGGTTCAAAGAGTAATGTGGAGCAGTTTGTGGCTCGTTTTGACCATGTAAAGTATTTAAGAGACTCTCAAGTAGAAATATTGAACGCTCAGCGAGAAGAAAATGGAGTAGGAAAAAGTCTTTCTACTGGTGGAAGAAATTCAGAAAAATTAGAGGATTATGTGGCAAAAGGCCCTGCTGCTTTGGCATTTGGTACGCCTCATTCCGTACTTCTCGTAGATGAAATAGATAAGGCTCCTCGTGAATTCCCAAACGACCTCCTGTATGCCTTGAGCCATAGAAAGTTTATCATGCCTGAATCTGGTGAAGTAATAGAAGTTTCTGAAGAAGAAATGCCAGCCATTGTAATTACATCGAACAGAGAGCAGGAATTACCAACGGCTTTTAAAGGAAGGTGTATCTATCATTACATAAACTTCCCAGATGCAGCATTGATGAGAGAGATTGTGCTGAAGCATCATCCTAAAACTCATGACCGTGTGGTAGAAGTAGCCTTAGATGTTTTCTATCAATTACGTAATCTGGGTCTAGAAAGAGCTCCAACAACTAGGGAGTTGCTTAATTGGCTCAAGTACATCAAAACTTTTGCTAGTGAAGATGCCATTGAGAAAATTAAATCATTGGAAGGTTTAGGTGTCTTGATAAAAACGCAGGCCGATATGACCAAAATCCAGCGTTCTATCATGGGAGAAACAGAACCTAAAGAACAAGGATACTATAATTGATGTAAAGATGTTTGAATCACTTCCTGCACATTTTAGAACTTTCGGTATTCCCACAGACGTGAGGGCTTTACTCTTACTGCAACGCTCCATAGAAAAAGGACTGGTGAGAACTCTTGGAGATATTTACAATGTTTTGAAAGCCATTATTGTCAAAGACCAAACACTCATAGGGCCATTCACTAAAGCTTTTTATGATTTTTTCTTGGAGATAGCTATTCAAGATGGAGAAAGATTGAATGACGCCATAACTCGATCAAAAACTTTCAAAAAATGGAAAGATAATTATTTAAAGGATAATTCGTCGGTCGATGAAAATGACCTAGATGAATTGGTCAATAAGTTTTTGGATGAAATCCATTTGACTACCTACGACATTAAAGAGGTGATAGATGGTAAAGAGATTTGGGATAAAGATAACCCCTATAAACAAGACACTGATGGTAGCGAAGATATTGAGCAAGAAGAGCGAAATCTAGATAAAATGGCCGATTATTCAGAAATGAGTTTGGAGCAGCTACTAGAACGTATGAAAACCATACAGGAAAATCAAAAAACGAAACACTCGGGCGGGGATCATTGGATAGGTACAGGTGGAATTTCACCTTATGGACATGGTGGAGCTGCAAAAGGAGGTGTAAGAACAAGCGGAACGGGTGGTGGTAAAATGGCTAGAGCTGTTTTAAACGATAAAAATTATTATCCAGTTGATGTGGATAAGCAGGTTAATGATAATAATATAGATGCGGCTTTAGCCTCGCTTAAGGGGATTATAGAAGACTCAGCTCATGACCAGATTGATATTGTCAACACAATAAAACTGGGTATTAAAAGAGGTGGGTTGTTTATTCCAGAGATAAAGAAAGTCACCCAAGAGAAGCTCCAAGTTATTCTATTGATAGATAATGGTGGTTATTCAATGCTTTCCTATGTTAAAGTAGTTCGGGAGCTTTTTAAGAAAATGAAAACTCGTTTTGCTCATGACTTAGAGACCTACTACTTCCATAATACTATTTATGAGGAGGTTTATTCAGATGTCAATAGAACCAAGCCCGTTAAGTTGAGCACGTTGTTGGGCAAAGATCCAAACTACAGAGTTTTCATTGTTGGGGATGCTTCTATGGGGGCCTACGAAATAAATCAACAAAGTATAAATACCTATGAAAGCCTGAGGAAAAAGTTCAAAAAAATAGCTTGGATAAATCCCGAACCTGTGAGGTACTGGGATCATACGATGTCCATTCAGATGATAAAACGGGTGATAAATATGTATCCTATGACGCCAAGAGGCATTGAAAATGCTGTGAAGGAGATGAATAAAAAGGGTAATAAAGTTTACCTGTTTAAAGCTTTTTAGGGAACAAATGCAAAAAAAACAAATTGTATTTTTTGCTATTTTTTTTGATTAAAGGAATAAATTTGCTTTCCAAAAAATTATAAAGTTAAAATGACTTACTGTTTAGGAATAAAGCTAAGAAAGGGGCTGGTAGCAGTAGCAGACACTCGAATCACTTCTGGTTCAGAAACTACTACTGCAAAAAAGGTTTTTGTTCACAAATACGGTAAGTATCCGATTTTTATCATGACCTCCGGACTTAGGTCTGTAAGAGATAAGGTCATTTGTTATTTCGAAGAATTATTGGAAGAAACAGAAGGCTTTGATAAGATGTATCAAGCTGTAAATGAGCTAGGTAAGCAAATTAAGAGGGTAGCTCAAGAGGATAGAGATATACTTGCCAAAAGCGGGATAAGTTTTAATATTTCCACGATTGTAGGAGGCCAAATGCCAAAAGATGAAGAACCTAAACTTTATCTATTGTATCCAGAGGGAAATTGGATTGAAGTAGGAGAGGGAACGCCATTTATGATCATTGGTAATTCAGGTTATGGTAAGCCGGTTCTACAGAGAGCTATTAGCTATGACTCAAGTCTAGAGTATGCTTTAAAAACCGGATTTCTTTCATTTGATTCTACAAGGGTATGTGCTAGTGACGTAGGTTTTCCGATAGATATTTTAATTTTCAACCGAGAAACATTTGAGCTGGAAGAGCACCGTCTGCAAGAGGAAGACTTAAAGGAAATAACAGACTTTTGGGCAAATAAACTCAGGGATTCGGTAAATCAGATTCCAGACGACTTTATTGATAAGGTTTTAGATAAATCACCTCTTTTTGATAAGGGCTGATTTATTCACTTACTTCTTTTTCTTAAATCCAACGTTGTTGCCAGACCTAAAGAGGTTTCTAGCATGGGAATATTTACGATTTTTTGCTCTCTCTTCTCTTCAAAGAATCTGCCTACGGCTACAAATTCCTGAACAGTTTTAATATTTCCCTGTGTGTGCCCTTCGTTATAAAAGCGGGTATGTCTTCTGGCCTCTGCTTCCATGCTATTTACGGGTAGCGTATCGTAATTTCGTCCTCCAGGATGTGCTACATGATAGGTAAATCCGCCTATTGATTTATTATTCCATGTGTCCACTATATCAAACGTCAGAGGGGTATCGACTTCAATAGTTGGGTGCAACGCAGAAGGTGGTGCCCAAGCTTTATAACGTACTCCTGCTACAAATTGTCCTTTTACATCCGTAGATTTTAGAGGTATTTGAGTTTCATTGCAAGCCAAAACGTAACGGTCAGAGTTCCAACCTGTCACTTTTATTTGGACACGTTCCACGGAAGAGTCCACATAACGAGCTGTTCCTTGCGAGGTTACTTCTTCCCCTAACACATTCCAGGGCTCTATGCCCCATCTAAGTTCTAGAGAAATATCGTTAAATTGAGCCCGACCCAATACTGGGAATCGGAATTCTATAAAGGCATCGAACCAAGATTTTTCAAATGCATAGCCAGCTTCAGTCAACTCGTCTAATATTTCATATAAATCTTGTCTCACATAATACTCCAGCATAAACTGGTCATGCAATTCGCTTCCCCATCTTACCAGACGTTTTTCATAATTAGTTTTCCAAAAACGGGCAACCAATGCTCTGATGAGTAGGTTTTGGGTTAAACTCATTTGTGCATGAGGAGGCATATCAAACCCTCTAAATTCCAAGATTCCCTGTCTGCCGGCAGTACCGTATGGAGAGTAAAGCTTGTCAATGCATAATTCTGCTCGGTGAGTGTTTCCCGTTACATCTATGAGCAAGTTTCTGAAAAGCCTATCAGTAACCCAAAGAGGAGGATTTTCGTCTGTAGGAACTTGACTGAAAGCAATCTCTAATTCATAGAGTACATCATTTCGGCCTTCATCTACACGGGGTGCTTGTGAGGTAGGGCCGATAAACGGACCACTAAATAAGTAAGAGAGGGCGGGGTGATGCTGCCAATAGGTTATAAGACTTTGAAGCAGCTTAGGCTTTCTAAGCAAAGGACTATCTTTTGGCGTAGTGCCACCAATAGTAATATGATTTCCACCACCAGTACCAGTATGCCTTCCGTCAATCATGAACTTTTCTGTTCCTAATCTAGACTGTTTGGCTTGCTCATATAAGTTTAAAGTGGTATCCACCAGCTCTTTCCAAGTTGTAGACGGGTGCGTGTTTACTTCTATCACCCCAGGATCTGGAGTTACATTGAGCTTGTGTAATTTACCTTCGCTAGAAGGCTCATAACCTTCAAGAATAATTGGCATCTCTAGTTGGTTAGCTACCAAATGAATGGCCGCTATCATTTCTAGATAATGCTCTAATAGATCTTGCGGAGGTAAGAAAATATGAATTCGTCCTTCGTTTACTTGAATACAAATGGCGGTTTTAAAACAAACATCTTTTCGGGTTTCATGAAGTAATCTTTTACTTGTTAATAGTTTGGCTTCATAATCCTCTAATTGTGGTAGCGGAGCAAAGGGATCTCTAGGGTATGTTTTATCATCAATTTTATTCTCAGGCAATGAACTTAGCGGAAGTCTATAGCCTATGGCAGAATTTCCAGGTACTAAGAAAAGGTGCAGCCTTTTCATGGGCCATTGGCAACTTTCCCATTTTTCTGATTCTCTATCAAAACGAATAGGAAGTACATAGCCGCTTGGCTTTTCTAGTCCTTTGTTAAGGTTTTCTGTCAGCGTTCTTCTTTCAATAGGATCTTTAAGATTTAATTTTAAAGGGTCTCTATCTGTGGGTAGTTTAGTTTCTTCCCAAGCGAAATAGAAAGCATCTTCATAAGCCGGCATGATAGCCTCTTTTTGAATGTTCAAAGTCATTGCCAGACTTTCAAAAAACAAGAGTGCATCATTGGCTGTACTTTTTCCTTCCTTAGAGGGTGAAGCTAGTAAATCTGAATTTGACCAAATAGGCATTCCGTCTTTTCTCCAGAAGCATCCATATTGCCATCTTGGCAGAGATTCTCCTGGGTAAAGTTTACCCTGTCCATAATGGAGCATTCCATTTGGTGCAAAACTTTCTCGGATACGTTTAGTAAGATCTTGGGCAAGCATTCTTTTATGAGAGCCATCTGCAGAGATATTCCATTCGGCACCTTCCATATTATCTATAGAAACAAAAGTAGGTTCGCCACCCATGGTTAATCTCACATCCATGGCTTCTAAATCTTCGTCTACTTTATTCCCGAGGGCTAAAATGTTTTCCCACTGCTCGTCTGTGTAAGGTTTAGTAACGCGTGGCTCCTCATGAATTCTAAAGACGTCATTCTTGAAATTAAATGTCGTTTCACAGGCATCTAAAAGGCCTGTAATAGGAGCAGCACTTCCTGGAGACGGTGTGCATGATAAAGGGATGTGCCCTTCACCCGCAAAAAGCCCAGATGTAGCATCTAAGCCAATCCAGCCCGCACCTGGGATAAAAACCTCTGCCCATGCATGTAAATCTGTAAAGTCGGCATCTGGGCCAGAGGGGCCGTCCAAGGATTTTTGATCTGAAGTGAGTTGAACCAAATAACCAGAAACAAACCTGGCAGCCAAACCTAAATGACGAAAGATTTGGACTAGCACCCAAGCACTATCTCTGCAAGAACCTAATTCCTTAGAAAGGGTTTCTTCGCACGTTTGAATACCTGCCTCTAGGCGGATTGTATAATTAACTTGTGAAAATAGGGCCTGATTGATAGCCACCAAGAAATCAACGATGGGCATCTCAGATTTAGGTATTTTGGTATCAAGAAATTCTTGAAGCAAGGAACCGCTTTCAGAAATCTCAAAATAAGGGCTTAACTCTTTTTTGAGTTCTAGGTCATACTTAAAAGGGAATTTATCGGCATAATCATCGACAAAAAAATCGAATGGATTAAGGACAATTAAATCGGCTATCACCTCCACATCTACGTACAAATGATTGATTTTTTCAGGGAATACAACTCTTGCCTGAAAGTTTCCAAAAGGATCCTGCTGCCAATTAATAAAATGATTTTCGGGAAAAATTTTTAGAGAATAGGAGCTTATTGGAGTTCTCGAATGAACAGCAGGCTTTAACCTAATAACCTGAGGAGACACATTGATGAACTTATCATACTCGTAATGCATTTGATGACGTATCGCTACCCTTATTGCCATAATTTCTTTGTGTTATCTCAGCTGTAATATGAATATGAGTCTTTAAAAATTTAAAATTTAAAATTACCTAGCAAATTATTATCAAAGGCCTATAAATTGATAGAACAATGCAAGTAAAGCGCCTCAAATAAATTTATTTTTCAATTATTAAGGAGATATTTGTTCTTAAAGTAAGTGATTACAAATGTAATTATTTTGGAAAATGTTGGATTATAATTTTAAATTAATAGATTAAATCAAAATAATCTATGGCATATTTGTTAGAAAGCCGTTACTGAAATTGATTTATGTAAAAATGATAGAATAATATTCAAAGTAGTATTATTTTCTAGAATACTTTAATAAACTAAAAGCTTGAATGATGAATTTTTATTTGCCTGATAAAAGTGTTTATGATGAAATGCTAACGCCAAGCGGTGAAGTTCGTAAGCATTATCAAATTCTGGCAAAACATTTTTCAAATTATGATGCGAAGTCTTTTGAAAAAGTTGCTGAGGAAACAAAAGACATCTTCTTTAATAGAGGAATAACGTTTGCAGTCTATTCAGATACCATGCAGGCTACAGAAAGGATTTTTCCTTTTGATTTGGTACCTAGACTTATTACTTCTTCTAATTGGCAGAATCTAAAAAAGGGGCTTATTCAAAGAAATATGGCCATCAACTTATTTCTTAAAGATTTATATAATGACCAGAAGATTTTTGAGGCAGATATTATTCCTAGAGAATTAATAGAAAGTTCAGCAAACTTTTTGGACGTAATGAAAGGTTTTACGCCTCCGGGTGGAATTTACAACCATATTAATGGTAGCGACATCATAAGGCACAGTGATGGGGAATATTATGTTTTAGAGGATAACGTAAGGTGTCCATCCGGTGTAAGCTATGTATTGGCTAACAGAAGAACCTTAAAAGAAACATTTCCGAAACTTTTTTTAGAGCACAGAACAGAGAGAGTTTTTGATTATCCATCATACTTATTGGACATGCTCCAGTCTGTTGCCCCAGAAAACATTGATCATGAACCCCGATGTGTGGTTCTTACGCCAGGAGCATTTAATTCTGCATATTACGAGCACACTTGGCTGGCCCAGTCTATGGGTATCGAACTTGTAGAGGGAAGAGATTTGTACGTAGAAAATAGCTGTGTCTTTACTCACACCATTAACGGACCCCATCAGGTGGATGTAATTTACAGGCGGATTGATGACGATTTCCTAGATCCTGAGGTTTTTAGGAAAGACTCTGTTTTAGGCGTCAAAGGCTTAATGGGAGCATATAAAAAAGGGAATGTTACTATCGTAAATGCTCCAGGTACTGGTGTAGCAGATGACAAAGCTATTTATTCTTACATGCCAGAAATTATCAAGTTTTATTTGAAAGAGGAGGCATTGCTTAAAAATGTGCCTACCTACAGATGCGAAGTGGAGGAAGACTTTAACTACGTCTTGGAAAATATTGCCAAGTTGGTTATTAAGCCAGTAGATGAGTCTGGAGGATATGGTATATCTATTGGAAATATCTTAAGTGAGCAGGAAATAGAAGAAGTTAAAAAAACGATTAGCTCAAATAGGCGAAAATACATTGCTCAGCCAATAATGAGTCTCTCTATGCACCCTACTTTTATCGAAGAAACCAAGACATTAGAGCCGAGGTATTTAGACCTAAGAACTTTTTGTTTAATGGGTACAAATGAGCCTTATGTCTTGCCGGGAGGTTTGACAAGAGTCGCCCTCAAAAAAGGCAATTTAATTGTAAACTCCTCTCAAGGGGGAGGATCAAAAGATACCTGGATCGTAGAGTAAATCACTAAAAATATGCTTTCAAGAATAGCTAACAATTTATACTGGGCTGGAAGAAACTTAGAACGTATGGAGCATATAGCCCGATTCGTTCCCGTCAATTATTTTGCCAGTTTAGACGGACCGGCTGAGATGGACACGCAATACACGCTGTCCAACATCAACTCTATGGCTGGCTCTACGGCTACGGATGAAGCATTGAGCCAATCTCAGGTTCTTGGAAATGTAGCCTTTGATAAAGAGAACCCTTCTTCTTTGATTTCTTGTGCTCTTTTTGTGAGAGAAAACTTTAGAGGAACTCAGGACTTCATTAGTTCAGAACTTTGGGAATCTGTCAACAGTCTCTATCATTTTGTCCATAGCATCGATAAGGAAAAATATTTAGAATCTGGCATGAGCGAATTCATGCTTAAGGTGCAGGGTGCTGTGGCTTTGTGTAAATCAAAAATTGATAGCACGTTAATTCATAACCAGGGCTGGTCTGTCATAAAAATTGGAATGCTTCTGGAAAGAAGTTTTCAAATTGATAGAATAATACAGCTAAAACTAGCCGATGAGCAAATGCTTGGAATAAGTAAGAGCTCATTGATAGCCAATGAATATGGAAACTTACTGATTAGTTTGGAGGCCTATGACATGAATAGGAAACATTATAAAAAGTCAGTAAATAAGCACAGAGCACTCGAGTTTTTAATCTTTAATGAGAAGTTTCCCCGTTCCTTGGCTTTTTGTCTTTTTGAGCTTCAAGAGCGTTTAGAGGATCTATCCTTGGATAAAAAAGGCAAGACTAACTCGGTCAATTTCATTGTTAAGAATTTAGTGAACGAATTGTTTTATTGTCACATGGACGATATTAAGAATGAAGAGTCGGAGTATTTAGATAAAATTCAGTTGAAAATTATGGAGATAAATAAAATATTAATTTCTAACTATTTCGCGTATGAATTTCCCGCTCAATCTCAAACACAAAGGCAATCCTAAGTTTTAGAAAGAACGCTTCTTATATTCATTCAAAGAGCCTTCTTCATTTATTCCCTCACTTTTAAGGGCCTTAATGCGATTAGAGTCACTCTTCCTTATGGAAAGTGAGTTTTTTTGCTTTAAAAGATAGATTTACTGGCACTAGAACTTATTGAATTCATAGATTTTAATTAGTTTCGCCTTATAAGCCCTATCGAGATAATGAGTGTTGAAATAATTAGTATAAACGAGTTTTCTGCGACGCCAAAATACTTGCAACTAGTCAATAGTTTGCTTGAGAGTATTCGATTAGGTAAACTAAAAAAAGGGGATATGCTACCCTCCATAAATGAGGTTAGTTATGGCTTTGAAATTTCAAGAATTACAGTTGAAAAAGGTTATAATGAGCTTAGGAAAAGAAGCTTTATTGCGGCCCATCCTGGTAAAGGCTTTTTCGTTGTTAATGAGCAGGTAGACCAGGATCTCAAAATACTGTTGCTCTTCAACAAACTAAGTGCTCATAAAAAGCAAATTTATGATGCATTGGTAAAAAAATTGGGAACGCGTGCAGCCATTGACTTTTATATTTATAACAATGATTCTGGGCAGTTTTGTAAATTATTAGAAGCCAGAAAAAAAGGCTATTCGCATTACGTTATCATTCCTAACTTTATAGAAGGAGATGAGCAAGCCACCAAGCTAATAAATACCCTTCCAAAAGATAATTTGCTCATTTTAGATAAAAAGTTGCTGGGCCTCACTGGCGAGTTTGCTGCTGTTTTTCAGCCCTTCGAGCAAGACATTTCTGGGGCACTTAGCGAAGCCTATGAAACGCTGAAAAAATATCCTAGAATGGTACTCATTTTTCCAGAGAACTCTTATTATCCGAAAGATATTATGACGGGTTTTATAAATTTTTGTAACAGCCATGAGTTCAATTATAAAATCATCAATGACATAAGAAAAAGTAAGCTCCGAGTTGGTGAGGTATACATTAGTGTGATGGAGGATGATTTAGTAGAATTACTTGAAATGGTTCCAGATTCTGGACTATCTGTTGGCAAAGACATTGGAATAATTTCATATAATGAAACACCTTTGAAAAAATTTATCTTAGATGGGATAACTACCATATCAACAGACTTTAGACATATGGGGGAAAAGGCAGGAGAGCTTATTCTGAGTAAGAAAAAGCAACATATTGAAAATCCTTTCGAAATAAGGATTAGGTCGTCTATTATGATGCCGTAGTTTATTCAATCTCCATCTCTTGTGGACAGTATATGATAGTAAAATCTATTTTTCAGGATATGTTTGCCAAGCACGTAAGAGCTTTAGAAGTCCAAGAAAATCTTCCTTTTTTGTCGTAGATCTTACTTGCATATTTTAGAATCATATCCAAAATATTTAAATTAAACCCCAATGAAAACCTACCCTTTAGTTAAACTATCGATAGCCTTGTTTTTTTGCTGTATACAGTATTCTTGTTCTTCGACTCAAAAAATCGAAGAATCTCCTTTTAAAGTCATCTTTGACGGGGAATCATTAGGTGGTTGGAAGGGTGATACCACCTATTGGAGGGCAGAAGATGGTGTATTGATAGGAGAAATCACTCCAGAAACGCTCCTTAAGGCTAATTCCTTTATTATTTGGGAAGATGGAGAGCCAGGAGACTTTGAATTTAAAGCGGAGTTTAATATTGCAGAGTCCGGAAACTCTGGCGTAAATTATAGGAGTGTGATGCATGAGGATATTCCTTTTGCACTAAGAGGATATCAGGCAGATATTGATGGAAATAATAAATATACGGGCCAAAACTACGAGGAACGAGGAAGAGCAACCTTGGCCTACCGTGGACAGACAACTAGTATAAACTCACAATCAGGAGATTTTGATTTAAAGGCTGTTCGAGATAAAATTGAGCAAAATGCTTGGCAAGATTTAGAAGTAATAGGTAGTCTTGGAGCATCCGAAGAGCTGAAAAAAAAGATTAAAAAAGAAGGTTGGAACGAAATACATCTTGTTGTTAAGGGAAACAGATTACAGCATTATGTCAATGGCATTTTAATGAGCGACGTCACTGACAATGATACTGTGAATGGCAAATCGAAGGGTCTTTTAGGGATGCAGGTGCATGTGGGCCCGCCCATGAAAGTGATGTATAGAAATATTAGAATTAAAGAATTATAAATGGTAAAAATTGGGTTTAATGTATTGGCATGGTCTTCTGAGGTTTCAGAGGACTTATTGCCCATCATAGAACGCCTTAAAACGATCGGCTATGATGGCGTGGAGTTTTACGTAGGTGCGGAAGATGTGAAAGCCTATAAAACGGTAGGCGAAAGATGCCAAGCCTTAGGTCTAGGAGTAAGCACTGTTACTTCGCTATCGGCGGAAAATAATCCTGTTAGTGACAATGCTAAAGGAAGAGCCATAGGACTAGATAGGATAAAATGGGCAATCGATAGATCCGTAGATTTAGGTTCGGATGTTATTTGTGGGCCTTTTCATTCTGCTCATGCCCATTTTTATGGTAGACCAGCCACGGAGGATGAACTGAAATGGGCTGCCGAAATATTACATGAGGCAGGAGATTATGCTCAGCAGGCCGGAATTGTATTAGCATTAGAGGCTCTAAATAGATTTGAGAGCTATTTGGTAAACACCATGGTAGACCTCAAAGTTTTACTTCAAAACATAAATCATCCAAATGTTAGGGCGATGTTTGATACACATCATGCCAACATTGAAGAAAAAAAGTATTTAAACGCCATCCAAACTATTTCTCCGTATTTGCAGCACATCCACATCAGCGAAAATGACAGAGGTACACCTGGTTCTGGCCATATTCCTTTTGATGATACATTTTCTGCTTTAAAATCTGTGAATTATAATGGATGGCTGACCATAGAAGCGTTCTCCAGAAGTGATCCGGACTTTGCGAATGCTATTAACGTTTGGCGTGAATATGATGATGCCTGGGACATTGCTACAAATGGTCTTAAATTCATCAAAGAAATGTGCCAAAAACATAATTTGAAATAAGAATCTCTATTTCTACAGACTTTTAAGATGATTACCCTATGAATAATAATTTGCCCTTCCGTTTCGGTTCTGAAGTTTACACTTGGTTTATGAGTGGTGACGGAGCCACCTATGAGGGAAAACTAGGCCATATGATAGAAGTGATTGCTAAAGCAGGCTTCACAGGCATACAGCCCATTTTCACTTGGATGGGTGATTTGGTTGATCCCGATAAACTGGCCGCTAAACTTAAAGACGAAGGGATAGAATTGGCTGGAGTAGCTTTAGCTCAAAATTGGAATGGTGACACAGAAACACCTGAAGAAAAAATAATTTCAGATAGTGCCATAGCTCTTTGTAAACGTTTTCCGGGAGCCATGCTAAATACGGTACAGATTCCTACTGGAAGGCACGAGTTAGTTTCACGCAGAAAAAGCTTGGTCAATATCGTGAATGCTGTCTCTAAAAGGGCCGCGGACCATGGCGTTCCCTGCAGTTATCATCCCAATTCTCCTCATACGTCTATCATTAGAACAGAGGAAGACTACAAAGTAGTTTTGGAGAGCCTTGATACCGCTGTGACCGGCTGGACCCCAGATGTAGGTCACATTATAAATGGTGATATGGACCCGCTAACCAAAATGAAGGAATATCAACATCTTATTAATCACGTACATTATAAAGACTGGGATGGAAATCCAGAATTTGTCCTGATGGGCAAAGGAAAAGTGAGCTTGCTAGAAATAACACAATGGCTGAAGGAAATTGAATATGATGGTTGGATAATTTGTGAGGATGAAGGAGCCTTAGCTCTGGAAGACCCTGATGCGGTTACCATACATGATGGGCAATGGATTGTGAACGACTTAATTCCAAAATTGAAGTAATATGCCTTTAGTCAAAGCCAATGGGATTCAGCTTTTTTATGAAGAAAAAGGAGAGGCTACCAGGCCACCATTAATACTGGTTATGGGCATCACTGCACCCGGTTCTGTTTGGTACGCACATTCGGAGGCATGGGAAAAGGAGTTCAGATGTATTATCGTGGATAACAGAGGTGTGGGTTTATCTGACAAACCTGCTGGCCCCTATAGTACAGCTGAAATGGCGGATGACTACGCAGCCTTGATGGATGTTTTGGGTATTGAAAACGCCCAAGTCGTAGGCGTCTCTATGGGAGGTACCATTGCTCTCCAGATGGCTATTCGTCATCCCGGAAAGGTAAAGTCTATGATTTTGATGTGCCCATGGGCTAGATGTGATAATACCGCAAAGGCT
>JBNMFK010000049.1:0-16491 GCA_051269965.1 Algoriphagus sp.
TGATTCCTTTTATTTTATTGAGTTTTTGAAGGGCATCTTGTAACCCAGACTTCTGCCTTGGTGCTAGGTCTATCTGTGTAATATCACCCGTGATAACTATTTTAGAATTTGGACCCATTCTCGTTAAAAACATCTTTAACTGCATGGGAGTTGTGTTTTGTGCCTCATCTAAGATGATAAAAGCATTATTTAAAGTTCTTCCTCTCATGTAAGCCAAAGGGGCTATCTCTATCGTATTACTTTCTTCATAATCCTTTCTTTTTTCTGAGTGAATCATTTGATTCAAAGCATCATAGATCGGTGTAAGGTATGGATTTATCTTTTCTTTTAGATCACCTGGTAAGAAGCCAAGGTTTTCACCTGCCTCTACAGCAGGTCTGGTGATGATAATCTTCTTCACTCTTTTTTCTTTAAGAGCTTTTACCGCTAGTGCTACCGCCGTGTAGGTTTTCCCTGTTCCCGCTGGGCCAATTGCAAACACAATGTCATGTGTAAAACTTGCTTCCACAAGTCTTTTCTGATTTGCAGTTTTAGCCTTAACTATCAGCCCTTTATTTCCGTGTACTAGCACATCATCGACTAGGTTAAGTTCCTCCTTTGCCATAGGAGTATCATCTATGTAGTTTTGGATGAGGTCTGGACTTAAATTGTTGTATTGATTAAAGTACAACAAAAGGTTTTCAACAAGCTTATTTACTTTTATAACTGCCGTTTCAGTACCTTTAAGGTGTATTTCATTTCCTCTTGAGATTATTTTACAAGAAGGAAAAGCCTTAGCGATAACTTTAATGTTTTTATTCTGAATCCCTAAGAAATCAAGAAGAGAGATCCCGGCTAGACTAATTATTTTTTCCGCCAATATTCAATTACGTTTTTTGTTTCCCAAAAATCAATAAAATTATTCACAAATTCATTAATAATAGTCCACAATTAGGTAAAGGATTTCCACATAATTAAACTGAAATATTCCTTTTGGGGCATTGCATATTTTGCGACCTTTGTATCACATTTTTTACTCTGGATTATGATTTATAATCTTGTGTAACCAAAGCAAATCAATTACTGAGCACATTCTCCTCAATGGATTTTAAAACCGTCACAGACAAACCTGTATTTTCACCTTCTTTGACAGAGAGCGGTAAAATAATGCCATATTCTTCGGAAATGGAGGCCGCGGTTTTAGGTGCAATACTTATTGACAAAGATGCCTTTACTAAAATAAAGGAAATTATCCGTATTAAATCATTTTATACGGAAGCTCATCAGCTCATATTTGGAGCCATGTTAGCAATGTTTGAGGGGTCGGAGCTCATTGATTTAATGACGATTACCCGTCATTTGAGAAGCCAAGGCAAAATTAGAGAAGCAGGCGGCACCAAATATCTTGCTCAATTGATGAGTAAAGTAAATTCAGCCTCTAACCTCGAATACCACGCACTAATTATTTCTCAGCTTAGTCTCAAAAGAGAAATGATAGCTGCTTCAGAAGAGCTAATGAAAGAAGCCTTTGAAGAGTCAAATGACATTTTTAGTGTTTTGGACAACACAGAGCAATATTTCTTTAAAATATCAGAACAAAGCATCACTAAAAATTATCAAAACGCTGGTGAAATCATGCGTTTAACCATTGATGAGCTAGAGCATAAAAAATTAGATAGCGTTGATGGTATAACTGGTGTAGCGAGTGGTTTTAAAGATTTGGATGAATTGACTGGAGGATGGCAAAAAACTGAATTGACTATCATAGCAGCCAGACCAGGCATGGGAAAAACTGCCTTTGTGGTATCCTCTATGCGGAATGCAGCTGTTGACCACAATACCCCTGTAGCAATTTTTTCTCTTGAAATGTCTGCTACACAACTAATGCTAAGAATGATCTCTGCCGAAGTGGAGATTGAAAGTAAAAAGCTAAGAAAAGGTATTTTGGAGCCTCATGAATGGCAGCAATTGCATACGAGGCTTGATAAGCTCTCAGGAGCTCCTATATTTATTGATGATACTCCTGCCCTTTCTATCCTTGAGTTAAGAGCCAAATGTAGGCGTTTGAAGGCTCAGCATGACATTCAAATGGTTATCGTTGATTACCTACAACTTATGAGTGGTGATGATGGTTCAGGGATTTCAGGAAATAGAGAACAGGAAATTGCCACAATTTCTAGGTCACTCAAAAACCTTTCTAAGGAGATTGATGTTCCGGTTATCGCTCTATCTCAGCTTTCTCGTGCCGTAGAGACTAGAGGGGGAGACAAAAGGCCACAACTTTCTGACTTAAGAGAATCTGGTTCTATTGAGCAGGACGCAGATATGGTCATGTTTTTATATCGTCCCGAGTATTATAAAATTACGGAAGACGAGCATGGGAATTCTACAGATGGTATGGGAGAATTGATCATTGCCAAAAACAGATCTGGTACGTTGAAATCCATCTTTTTGGAGTTCCAAGGTCAATTTACAAAGTTTAGAGATTGGAACTCGGGTGCCAGTAATGGTGGAATGGATTATGGAAAAATTACACTTCCAGGTGCTCCAGGGGACGTTAGCCATTTTGACAACCAAAGCAGCTGGTCGCCTCCAACTATGTTAAGTAGGGCCAATGATTTGGCTAAAGAGGATCCTTTAGGGAAAGTAAACCCTGATGAAGAGGTTCCCTTCTAGCCTTAAAAGTTCTTTAAACGCAGCTTAACAACATTTTCAACATGGTGAGTGTGTGGGAACATATCTACTGGCTGAGCTTCTAAAACCTCATATTTCTCGGACAGCAATGCTACATCTCTTGCTTGTGTGGCTGCGTTACAGCTGACATAAACAATTCGTTCGGCCTCAATCTCTAAGATAGTTTCAATAACTTCTTTATCCATACCTGCTCTGGGAGGGTCAGTAATGATAACATTAGGCTTACCTTCCCTTTCAACAAAAGACTTATCTAAAATATCCTTCATGTTCCCTGCATAGAAAACTGTATTATTAATTCCATTAGACATAGAATTAATCTTGGCGTCTTCTATGGCCTCTGGAACATACTCTACACCGACTACCTTCTTTGCATCCTTTGCTATGAAATTGGCGATAGTACCTGTTCCTGTGTATAGGTCATAAACTATGTCTTCAGGTGTAATACCTGCCATTAACCTTGTAACCTTATAGAGTACATAAGCTTGTTCTGAGTTAGTTTGGTAAAATGACTTTACACCGATTCTAAATCTGAGACCCTCCATTTCTTCTTCAATATATGGCTTTCCTGAAAAATGAATCGCTTCTAAATCTTGATAACTATCATTCCTCTTTTGATTCAGGAAATAATTAACAGAATTCACGTTTGGGAATGCAGTAACAAACGCATTCAGACAATGGTCAATATCTTTCTGATTATCTTCTGCAAACTGAACGGCTACCATGACCTCACCTGTAGAGGCTGTTCTAAGCATTAAAGTCCTGAAAAAGCCTTCGTGCTTGACATGATTATAAAAAGCAAGACCGCTTTCTCTTGCATATTTATCAAAAAAGCGTCTAATGTCATTAGAAGGGTCTGCTTGTAAATAGCAAGTATCTATTGGGAGAACTTTATCAAATCTCTTTGGAATATGAAAACCCAAAGCATCTCTATTACCTAAATCATTACTTGAACCTATTTCCTCAGAGGTTAACCACCTGGTGCTCGAAAATGTAAACTCTAGCTTATTTCTATAAAAATCTGTCTTTTGGGATGGTAATATGGGATGAAAGGTTTCAATATCTAGTTTACCTATTCTTTCTAGCTGGTCTTTAACTTGTTTCTCCTTTTGACGAAGCTGCTCTTGATAGGGTATATGCTGCCATTTACATCCACCGCAGACTCCAAAATGACTACAAAAAGCATCAATTCTCATTGGAGAATCTTTGAGACGCTCCAAAATTATAGCCTCCGAATAAGATTTCCGTTTTCGATTAATTTGGAGCTTGACGACGTCTCCCGGAGCCACATTGGGTGTCGTAATGAAAATGACTTGACCCTCATGCCTAGTGAGGCATTTTCCTTCTGCCGCGAAATCCAAAACTTCGATTTCATCAATGGTTTTTCTTTGATTTCTTCTAGCCATAAAATTAAAGCGACGTTGAATGAAAAAAGCCACCTAAATCGGTGGCTTTTTGTGATCCCGCTGGGGCTCGAACCCAGGACCCATACATTAAAAGTGTATTGCTCTACCAGCTGAGCTACGGAATCTAAAAAAGATTACATTTGTTTGAAGCAAAACCGTTCCTCTCAAATGCGATGCAAAAGTAGGGGTTTCTTAATAGAATGCAAAGACACTCAATAAAATTTATCTGTATTATTTTCGGGCTTTTAATGCAAGTAATTGATAGCCAAGCCGAAGTCTATTTAAGCCAAAAGGCAGATTCTTTATTTAATGAAAAAAAATATGAGGAAGCTGCAATTATGTTTGAGCAGTTACTGGAGATACATAGTGTCAATAGAGAAAATACATTTCTGAAACTAGCCTTTATTTCTGAACAAAAAGGAGATTTTTCGAGGGCTATATTTTTTTTGAGTGAATATTATGAATTAAATCCTAGTGATGCCACATTTGATAAAATAAATAAAATGGCTGCAGAAAACTCTTTTGGTGGATATTCTTGGAGTGATTTAAACTTTATTCTCTTGCTCTACCAAGAATATTTTATCTGGATTTGTTTGTGCCTGATGGGCATTGTGTGTTACAGCTTCCTCACCATTTTAAAGAAAGTCAATAAAAAGGAACTGGTAGCACTTAGACATAAAGTTACGTTAGTGTTTTTTTTATTGGGTCTTTTGGGCTTTGTAAATATTGGTCGTTTATACAAACAGGGAATAGTTAAAAAGGATCAGATTTATATCCGTTCCGATGCCTCGGCAGGTTCCAATGTTGCTAGTCTCTTAGATAAAGGTTCTAGAGTTAATATAATTGGAGAAAAAGACGTTTGGCTAAGACTTCTGCTTAATGGAAAAGTACAATTCGCGAAAAAATCAGATTTTTGGATAATTGGTGAAAATAGGTGATTGTTATTATCAGAGGTTTATTTAGATTTGCAGTTGAAGGCGATGTGGTGGAATTGGTAGACACGCCAGCTTGAGGGGCTGGTGGGCTCACGCCCTTGGGAGTTCGACTCTCCTCATCGTCACAGACAACCTTCGAGGATTATTTTAAAAGAGCATCGTATACTGCGATGCTCTTATCTTTGAAAAATATTCTTCCATCTAAAATTTCTAAAAAGACCTCCAGATAGACAGTTTAACTCCTCGTTCTTCTTAAATCTATGACCAATGGGTACGGACACACCCGAATGGAAAGAAATACCTCTTGGGTCTCCTATTCTTATCAAGCCAGTTATGTTGTCTAACCCAATAAAAAAAGGTCCTGCCCTAAATGTAGAGCCAAAATTGAAGGTTGAATAGTCTCTATCCAAAGAAATTGGAAATGCTACCTCTAAATATTTGCTCTCAAACCTTGGTATGACACTAATTCCGGAGAAACCAATAGGCCCTATCCTCGTTTTACTCAAAAGAAATTGCCTTAAAACTACAGTCAAATAAAAGCCTTCTCTTACTAAATAATCAGCATGAATATTTAGCGTCGCTGGCAGTAGGACGTTAAATGCTCTTAGGTAGGTATTTGGATTTATCGAATAAGCCTGAGAAATATTTTCAACAACTTTATCTGTTTCAATGATTTTAGCAAATTTAATAGGTTCTGTGATGGTCAATGGGCCAGTACCATCACCGACCTCTACATTTGAAGCACTCGAAAACCTTACAAATCCAATGTCCGTCAATGAGACACCTAGCCTAAAAGTATATTTATTTATAAATGGATTAATCATACTTTCCCCCTTAAATTTTATGTTTTGCCTAGCAAAATGTGGCCTCTTCTCATATACGAAACCAACATCTGTAGCAAAACCATTGCCGACACCATTTAAAGTGGCTATCTGCTGTGTAATCCAGGGTAATGAAAGGTTGAAGTCATTGCTTCTGGCATGAAAGAAGCTAGACGTTGAGTTATTAAAAATGATCTCTTGTACGACTCCGCTAGGCGGAAGTGGGTTTACCTGATAATCAAAATTACTACCCTTTAGCGAAAGAGAAATATTGCTACTCACCTTCTTTACCGTGACCCCACCTTTCAAAAAATAGGAACGCTCATTTTTAATAACTTTAGCAAAAGAGGTATACAGCTCGTTATAGCCACCAAAATTAAAATCTACTCGTTCTGATAAGAATTGAATATTTTGAATTTCTCTATTGCCTGTGCCACCAATAATAATATTTGCGATGTTGGGAGAGGTTTTAGTTAAGGAGGAAAATAGGCGAAACCTTGTTCCGAAGCTTAATCCTATATCTTTCTTAGGAAGTGTTAATTGAATAGCAGGCCCCCTGAAGTCTGCGTTTAGATAGCCGCTTGCACGATTGACATTCCTTAACCTGTAAGAGTTAAATGATATTGGCCTATCTGAAGTAATGTAATTATTCTGAAATTCTGCACCTACAGCCCCCAGGTTAACGAAAATTTTATTCCTAGTATCAACAGCGTTAGCCGGATTTAGAAGCACACCATGAATTCCTGAGTAGTTACTCGACGATATCCCAAGAAAGTTTTGAGCAGATATCTCAAAACAGATTATCATGAGAAAAACCAATACTGAACGTGTTTTTGTCAAAAAGGCATAAATAATTATTACAAATATAATTAAATGCTTGATGAATGCCCCTTGATTTCTTCGCCTACAAATGGTACTTTTGTCTAAATTATAAGCATTTATGAAAAATAAGCAACTCATTTTAGTCTCTATAGCTCTAATAGTGTTCGCCAGTTTGTCAAGGTTGGTTTCACATCCTATGAACTTTACCCCCATCACAGCTCTGATACTTTTCTCTGTATTTGCTTTTGAAGGCAAATGGAAGATTATAGTTCCTGTAATGGCGATCGTATTGAGTGATTTAGTTCTAGAATTGAACTCAGGAATAGGTTTTCACGGCGGCACATGGCTTGTTTACAGCGGCTACGCCCTGATTGGTATCATAGGCTACTTACTTATCAAAAATGCTTCTGCTATCCGTCTACTGTCAAGTTCCATACTGGGTTCTGTTTCTTTTTTCTTACTAACTAATTTTGCTTTTTTCTACCCAGTTGCAGTTTCTGGCAAAGAGAATTATGGTTATACACACGATTTGACGGGCATAGCAGCTTCCTATACCGCAGGAATTCCATTCTTTAGGAACATGCTTGTGGGAGATCTTGTTTACACAGCTGTTTTATTCGGATCTTACTTTGTAGTGAAGCGTCTTGTTTTTCATACCTCAATGGCTAAGTAAAAATTGATGTTTCTTTCTAGTTATACTTTCCTTGTCGAATTTTCGCATGCCCTTCTTTTTGAGAAAAAAGCAAAGCAAGAGCTCATTCCCCTCATTAATACCATTAAAGGTGTAGAACGGTGTTCATTTTATCGTCTGATCACAGAGACGGAAACAGACGGACAGAATCTTTCTCTACAGCTATTTTTTGAAGATGAAAGTAGTTTTAAGGACTTTGAGCAATTTCATAAAATCAAGATATTGACTATTTTAGATCGTAATTTTGCTGGCAAATATGTCTACTTCCAATCTCTTCTAGAAGCTATTTAGTCAAAAAGAGGCCAGTTTACTTTCAAGAAGAATGTACGTGCCATCCCCAAATAATTTGGCGTAGCATAGAAACCTTGATTAGGCAAGCCTTGGTTAATGAAATTATATGTGAAAGCAAGCTTTACTCTTTTAATCATAAATTTGGTATAGATATCTACTACCGGTGCCCCCCCCCAAATTTCTTGCGAATTTTGAATGTGAAAGCCTCTGAGAATCGGAGAATACGCATCAGCCTTAAATTTAGACCTGTAATAAACATCTGTTCCTAAGTAGAGATGTAGAACCTTGGCATAGAATAGATGAAACTCTAAATTGGTATTGTTGACAATACTTGGCAATCTATAGGCCGAAGAGTTATTTGTTGAGGCCAAAATCAAGCGATTTGAAGCTTTAAAGTTTTTTAATTCTAAACCTACGTTTAGACCTATTTTGGTGGTAAACAAGTCGCTTTCTAAAGCAGTAGGTTTAAGGTTTTCATTAAAATAAACATAATTAGAGACAAGATTAATACGAACATCCGGTTCGAACCAAAACTTTTTACCTCTTAGAAGGTAGTTAGCAGAGGCCTCTGTGTACGTAATATTTTGAAAATTATTATTCCATGATGCTACGTCACTTTGAAATGATTGTGAAAATAAAGCTGCGGGTTTTCTTATAAATTTAAAACCTAAATTAAAGCCTTTGACACGTAGTTTAGAGTTTAGAAAAACATTGGTTCCTTTACCAAATCCAAAGTAAAAATCAGTGTTGAGATAACTAGAACTATCAGGAAACCAATAGCCAGCATTTCCACCTAATATCACCTCTGTTCGATTATTTCCTGTTTCTTCCTTATGAACTGCATTGAAGGAATAAACCCTGTTTGTCAGTCCTACAGCATATTTAAAACCTTTGAAATATCCTTTAAGACCTACTCTGTTTTGAAAATTTTGATAGAAATAGTTCGTTTTAACTTTCTCTAAATCGTTCTCTAAAGAATCAGTGTAAATCCCAAAAGGACTGTTTGAGCTTATTAAGGTATCAGAGTGAAAATACTTCTGACGCTGGTAGTCAAAGGTGTGGAAGATCTGTATCTCCCCTGTAAGTTTATATTGGTGATAAACATGAATATTGTTCCATCTTTCGCTAGACTCTATACCATTTAATAACTGTTGATATTGAGTATTATAGCCACTCTTTAAGTCACTTTTTTTAATAAATTCGGCATTATTTAGAGAACGTATTCCGCCTTGCTCTATTTGACTATGATTAAGATGAATTAAAGCCCCTAAGAAAGTATAACGCCTATTTTTTGTAATAAAATTAGTACTCAAGGTATAGTCCCAATGACCTATTAGTCTGTCCTCATTGTTAGAAGCGGAGTATTGTTTGGAAGAGGAAAGCCTGTTGACGTTAAGCCCAATATTCCAGTTTTCTTTTATATTCTGAGCATGGGTAAAACCCAAATTCGCCATGCCATTCGTGCTTTGGACATAAGCCATATTGGTATAGGGCGATCGAGTATCATAGTATTTAACTTGAGAAACCTTTGGGGCCCAAAACTGACTGAAAGATGTAAGTCCGGTTTCTGTAAAGGCATTGTCAGGCGTTTGAAGAAAAAAGGTTTTAGAGGCCGTACCTTCATTTCCTAGATCTTGCCATATCCAGCCATTAGTCTTGTTCTTAGTAGAAAATCTAAAATTATCAATTAAAGTATCTGGATGAATTAATATTGTATCGTCTTGTAATACATTTCCTTCTAGCAGATAACCGATGGTGTTTGGCCCATATACTTGCTTTGTGCTATCATCCAAAATTTGGCTCGCACCCCAAAAAGGAATCAATAGACCAACAAGGAGCAGTAAACCACTTTTGTTCATGAAATAGAAATAAATTCGATTGCAAATTTAGCCATTATTTAAAGAACCTTTTCTAGACCTAAACCTTTTAAAATCTTCTTTAATGTAAGTTAAAAAAAGAGCCTCGTCTTCCAGGAAATTAGCTTCTATTTTGAAAACATAAAAAGACTCTAGCTGCTCTTTAGAGAGAAGTTGTTTTAGCTTAACAAAATCTTTTTCTGTCGTGATAACAGGCAGACTACTAGCCTTGTGCCAGATGTCTTGCAGGTCTTTAATGGTGTACGCATGATGATCTCTAAATCCGAACTTTTCAGAGACATCAAAGCTTTTACCTACATCACTTTGGAATAAATCATTCCGTGCTAAAGCACTCAAAACGGTCACTTTTTCACCTGATTTTAGAGATTTTTCGTTTATGTTTATCGTTTTATCTGTTTTTTGCTTAGTGAAAAAGATGGGTAGGCCCTTATCGCTAACTTTCTTTACACTTTTCATAAAATGACTCCTCTGCCAATCTGATAAACCATTTTGGACCTTTGTGAAAATTAACATGTCTGCTCGTTTTAGGCCTTGCCTAGATTCACGAAGTCTACCATATGGCATAAGAAAATCATCAAAGAATGGGCTGGAGAATGTAGAAAGTAGTATGTTAAGGTTGGGTCTGACTCTACGATGCTGAAAAATATCATCAAAAATGATTAATTCAGTAGCTGGATGAAGTCTCATAATATTTTGAACTCCAAGTTTTCGGTCTTCACAAACGAAAAATTTTGAGACTGCCTGATGTTTTTCAAAGAGCATGAAGATTTCATCACCAACGGTAGCTGGAGAAGATGCTTTGTCTACCGAAAGAAAGCCCTTTGTTTTACGGCCATATCCCCTACTTAGTACAGCTATTTGCACACCCGGAAACTGTTGTATGAGGTAGGATACAAAAGGAGTTTTGCCTGTACCTCCAACGGCCAGGTTACCTACTCCAATAGAATAAACGGGTGTTTGGAAGGTTTTTAGGATTAAACTATTATACAGGAAATTCCTGAATTTTGTAAGTCCATTATACATGAGAGATAATGGAAACAAGAAACCTCTGATTAAGCCTTTCAATTTTGTAATTTCGTTTTTCTTAAAACTATATGTCTCTAAAAGCTGCTTTCTGCAAACATACGTTAAATTTTAAATTCGATGCCGGTACTTCCAGAGGCGTTCTTAAAACTAAAGACTCCTACTTCATTAAACTTTACCAAGATCAATACCCTGAAGTTTGTGGAATTGGAGAAGCTTCCCCTCTAAGAGGGCTCTCCATTGACTTCAAAGAGGACCTTATGCCTTTTCTCAAACTGTTTATTGACAAATTTAATATGTCAGAACTAACCCTAGACGAAGCTTATAAGGCCATCGAAGGTGATTTGTTTTTTTCTTGGCCTTCTATAAGGTTTGCTTTTGAAATGGCTCTTTTAGATCTATCCAATGGTGGACATCGAGTTTTGTTTGATAATTCATTTGCTCAGGCAAAATCAGAGTTAGAAATAAATGGCCTGATATGGATGGGTGATGAAGCATTTATGTCCAAACAAATTGTAGAAAAGCTAAAAGCAGGCTTTAGAACTATCAAAATGAAAATAGGATCTATCGATTTTGATACAGAGTATAAGTTATTGCAAACTATCCGTTCTCAATTTTCTGCTGATGAACTGACTTTACGTGTTGATGCCAACGGTGCTTTTAATTCAGAGGAAGCTAAATCCGTTTTAGTTGACTTGGCCAAACTAAATATTCATAGCATTGAACAGCCCATTAAGGCGGGTCAATGGGAGCAAATGGCTGAACTATGTGCCTCAACTCCTGTTCCTATTGCTTTGGATGAAGAATTAATTGGGATCACGGGTGATTCTCAGTTAGCATTACTGAACTTAATAAAGCCACAGTTCCTCATATTTAAGCCCACACTTATAGGTGGTTTTAAAGCTACTGATAAGTGGGTGGAACTTGCTGATGCTAACTCGATTCGTTGGTGGTTAACCTCTGCTTTAGAGGCTAATATTGGTTTAAATGCTATCTGTCAATATACGTCTTCAAAAAAAAATCCTTTGCCTCAAGGTCTGGGAACGGGTTCTTTGTTTGATAATAATATTCCATGCCCCTTACTGGTAGAAGGTGGTTTTATCCATGCCAATGGACCTGAAGAATGGGATTTATCTCTGCTTAATTTTGAGAGCTAAGCAATATTTAACCAGTCAATACCTTTTTTAAGACCAGCTAATGTTTCTTTTTCTGATGAACCAATTTCGGGCTGATGGTCATACGCCCAATTTGCCTGTGGTGGTAAACTCATCAAAATAGACTCCGTTCTGCCGCCTGTTACCAAACCAAACTTTGTACCTCTGTCCCAAACCAGATTAAATTCGACATAACGACCACGTCGGAGATATTGCCAATCTTTTTCCTCTTCTGAGTATACCTTTGAAGCGTTAAGCTTTATTAAATGTGTATAAATATGGATAAATGTTTGGCCAATTTCTTTGACAAAGTCAAAGATCTGACTCTTTGTCAATGACATACTTTTTTCATTTAAATGGTCGAAAAATATGCCTCCAACACCTCTTGTCTCATCTCTGTGAGGCAAAAAGAAATAGTTATCGGCTCTTTCTTTAAAGTCGGCATAGAAACCTATCCCGTGTTTATCGCAGGCTTCTTTTAGTTGTTCGTGAAACCACTTAGCCTGCTTTTTATCCAAATAATGTGGTGTAAGGTCTATGCCACCACCAAACCAATAAGTACCGTTTGACAGTTCAAAATACCTCACATTCATATGAATGATGGGTACATGTGGATTATTAGGATGTTGAACTATGGAGACTCCAGTAGCAAAGAAGTCTGCGTCCTGATCAATTTTAAGAGCCTTTTTCATATCCTCGCTCACTTTTCCTTCCACCGCAGAAAAGTTAACACCTCCTTTTTCAATAATATTTCCGTTTTGCATTAGCCTGGTTCTGCCGCCACCACCAGTAGCGTGCTCCCATATATCTTCTTGAAATTTGGCCTTGCCATCGGTTATTTCCAGAGCGGAGCAAATAGTGTCCTGTAAACCCTTAAAAAAAATTGATATCTCTTTTCTATCTATCATTGCTTTCTATTTACAGGCCAAAATTAGGAAAAGAAATGTCAGTCCTCGTATGTTTGCGTCTGATGTTTAAAGGCCACATACGAATAAAACTTTACCTATGTCAATTATCAATTCGCTCGTAAGAGAACATTTATTAGCTCTAACACCATATAGTTCGGCACGAGAGGAATACTCGGGAAAAGAAGGTGTTTTTTTAGACGCCAATGAGAATCCATATGGTTCTGTTGCAGGAAGGGGTCTTAATAGATACCCGGATCCGTATCAAAGAAAAGTGAAGCATAAATTAGCGGAATTGAAGGAGGTCTATCCAGAACAAATTTTTCTGGGTAACGGCTCTGATGAAGCAATAGACTTGATTATTAAGGCTGTTTGTGAGCCTAAAGTCGACAATATGGTGGTGCTCCCTCCCACTTATGGCATGTATCAAGTCTGTGCCGATATTCAGCAAATAGAAACACGGAAAAGTAATCTAAAGTCAAATTTCCAGTTGGACTTAGAAGACATTGCCAAAAATGTGGATGCACAAACGAAGATAATTTGGGTTTGTTCTCCAAACAATCCTTCCGGGAATCTTATACATGCCTCGGATATTGAAGTGCTTCTGGATACTTATGCAGACTGTCTTATTATTATCGATGAGGCTTATATTGATTTTGCTACGCAGCCATCTTTCATCGGTAAATTAACTACTTATGATAATTTAGTAGTGCTACAGACCTTTTCTAAAGCATGGGGTATGGCAGGATTACGGGTAGGAATGGCTTTCGGTCATGTAGACTTAATCAAGATTCTGAATAAAATAAAGTATCCTTATAACCTCAATCAAGAATCTCAAAAGCTCACTTTAGAGGCTTTAAATAATGTATGGAAGAAAGATGCCTACGTTGAAAAAATTCTAAAAGCAAGGTTTAGACTCTTTAAAAGATTAATAGCTCTAGAAAATGTAAGAAACATTTATCCTTCCGATTCCAACCAACTATTAGTGAAATTTACAGACGCCAACTTGGTTTTTAGCTACTTGATAGATAGAAAGATTATCGTAAGAAATAGAAGCAACGTAACTCTTTGTGATGATTGCCTAAGAATAAGCGTAGGAACGGCAAAAGAGAACAGAGCTTTAATGGAAGAGTTAAAAGGTTTTTTAGTAAATACTTAGTTTTCAATACTTAAGATAAAATCATGTTTATTGATTTATAAGCAGTCTAAATATCAAGGTGAATATTACTAGCAAGATTAAACGCTTCTATTATATTTGTAAGAAGGAACTGGTGATAAATTAAATTTCTAGAAAGTTATTGGGGAATTAGCTCAGTTGGCTAGAGCGTTTGACTGGCAGTCAAAAGGTCGCAGGTTCGATTCCTGTATTCTCCACCAAAAAAAATAGCCGTTTCAACACTGAAACGGTTCTTTTTTTACACAAGGCTTTCTTTATCTACCAGCCAGGAATCATAAAATTTACGCCTGTCACCACTGGTTTTTTACCGCCATTATAAAACGGAACAGCAAAATAGGGCTCTACTATGATATAACCCAAAACGTTTACCCTTAAGCTCAAACCTGTAGTCAGCATTAGATCATTCTTAAAATCAATGGCAGTACCACTAAAACCACCTGTGTATGAATTAATTTCGCCTAGCTTATTCTGCTGAGACCAAACCATCCCGGCATCTACAAAGAAGTTTAAATCACTCGGTGCAAAATTGAATGGAATCAATGCTATTTGTTCTGGACCAGTAAACGGAAGGCGTATTTCAAGATTAGCAACAGCCAGTTGCTCCCCTGACAAGGCGTTTTGATTGATTAAACCATCTCTAGATTGTTTCAAAAGAGCGTTTCCAAAGAAGCCGTGCATGTACCAAGGAAAACCCAGATATAAAGGATTTATCTGATTCAAAGATTCCAAATTCTTTGGATTCAGCCTGCCATTATATTGAATTTTTCCTGCCAGAGTAAATGGTTTAACAAAAATGTATTTTCTGGCATCAATTAGTACCTCAGTGAAGCTTGTATTTCCAAAGTATTGTCCTAATTGAAACCTATATCTATAACCATTAAGAGGTGCTACCGTTCCAAAAGTTGCTTTATCACCAACAAGAGCCACATAGGCGTTGGTGAGGGAAAAAGGTTCAAATTGGAAACCTGAAGGATAATCATCACGCTCTAATTTCTTAGGCCTTATGTTTTGAATTGGTTGATAATCTAAGATTAAACCATAAGGATCACTGGGCTCGACACCTACTAGTGCACGTTCTCCATAATTTTTCACACTCACGTTATAGAAGCTCTTGGAGATTCCAAACTCCAAGCGTTTATTTTTTGTAAATGGTTTAAAAGCAAATAGGGAAACGTCATCAATAAATATTCTGGCTATTTGTCGACTAACAATTTCATCATTATACTGGAGACCGTTGGCGTTGAGTGA
Source organism: Algoriphagus sp. (assembly GCA_051269965.1). Classification (GTDB taxonomy): domain Bacteria; phylum Bacteroidota; class Bacteroidia; order Cytophagales; family Spirosomataceae; genus Arcticibacterium. Next base: position 15,021 of record JBNMFK010000049.1, read on the forward strand.
ATCAAACACTGATAGGAATTCCCTATCATATCCTAGCAAAAACTGATAAGGAATATGAGAGACGGATGCCCCGAACTGAAGAGGTCGCTTTTGGTTAAGATAGAAAATTTGACCCCCTAAATCTTGAATTTCTCCATTTAAGGCCACTGTTCCAGAAAGCTGGTTGTTATTCAGCATATCACTAAAAAGAGCAGTAATTCCCCCTCCTATTCCCGTTCCAAAACGAGAAGTAGATGCTCCTAGACCTGAATTAGCCAAATAATCTAATTTAAACCTAGGACTATATTTCATGTCGAGTAGTGACGAAACTCTAGTTCTAGACACCAAGCCCTGCTTTTCTAAATTCCTTTGAACTATATCCCTGCCCTCTACCCAATTCATAGGCGGTAGTTTACCTGCTACTTTAGTGACTTCATTCTTTATTTTAAGATCTAAAAAGTCCTGAGAATTAGCTTTTACTATACTGTAAGCACCTTTTAGAAAGTAAGAATAGGCCAAATCTCCAGTTTCTGAGGCCATGCTAATGGCAGGAGAAAACATGGTAATACCACTTACTCCCGTAAAATAATTGGTTAGCTGACTTATATTTCCAGAAGCAATATTATACTTATACAAATTACGGTACCCATCTCTATCTGATAAAAAGACGATATTTTGACCATTAGGGTCTGCTACGGGATTGAAATTATCAGCTCCTTTAAAAATGTCAAAGTTCTCCACTTTTTTGGTAGCTAATTCTAGCCGGCTGATAGATAAATTGGCCTTTTCTAATCTGATATAAGCATTGTGGCGGTCCGTTACAAAATAAATATACTTCCCGTCTGCAGACCAGCTTGGCTGTATGTCAGAGAATTCGTCTTTAGTGAGGTTGGTAAGTTCTCTAGTTTTTAAATTAAACGCGTATAAATCTGAATGACCTTCGCTAAGGCCAGAAACTACCACAGAATTACCGTCTGGAGACCAGGCTGGGTTTGTAAATGATTCTAAATCTTTGATCGGGTAAGTTTTCTTATTTCCATTGGCGGCATTGATAATGGTCAACTTGTTTTTGCCTTTAGACTGAACCACAAAGGCCAAGTTCTTGCTGTCTGGAGACCAAGTACCGGCTGTTTCTATAAAACTATAGGAGTCTATATGTCCAGCAAATGAACTTGCTGAAATTCTTTTTATAGTTTTTCCTGTTTCACTATCTGCAATATAAATGTCTAAAGAAAGTACATTTTTCGAAGAGATATAAGCAATGTATTTCCCGTTGGGGCTGATTGTTGGTGAAATATTCATCTCACTCCCCGTTTTCTCCGAAGCTAAGACATGACCTCTTGGTATAATCTCTTTCCCTTCTCGGAGTGGCTGGTAACTATCTAAAAGTGATTGTTTGAATTTGGCAGAAAAACGTTCTATATCCATCCCAAAAGCTCTTTTAAAAGCGGCTTGAATACCATATATAGCAGTTTCTTTGAATAATGGTCGA
>JBNMFK010000050.1:0-16456 GCA_051269965.1 Algoriphagus sp.
AGCTGGATTTCTTTTAACAGGAATTATATTTCGATCCTTTGGGGCTTATGGGGTGTGGAGTCATGATTTTCTTTTAATATTTCGCTTCGCCATAGCTCATAAAATAACGGCAGAGACCTTAAATGCTCCAATTACATTTAAAATATCTAGAATACAAAGGCTATTTTTATTTCATGTCTAATACATAGACACAATTATATTTCCATGTCATTTTTGCGGTGAAAGGAAGGAAAAGCCTAATTCAATCATTTTGGAGAGAGGAGCTATAGATATACATCATGGGAATTGTTTCTAACAACAATCAAAAACTAGTGACTAATAATGGAATTCCTGACCATATTCATAGTCTTCTTGGAATAAAGTTTAATAATAATCTATATGACCTCATTAGAGACCTCAAGGCAAATGCACCTAAATGGATAAACGAAAAATAATTAGTAAAAGGTAAGTTTGAATGGTAAACAGACTTTGAGGCTTTAATTTTGGGTCAATCTCAATTACCTAGAATTATTAAGTATACAAAGAACCAAGAAGAGCATCACAGCAAGAAATCATTTAAAACCGGATATGTTAAGTTCTTTAAAGCTTACGAGATTGAGCTTAAGGATGCCTATTTGTTTGAAGAGGTGTAGAAACTAGAATCTCTATTTAGATCACCCTACATTCTTTTTTAATTCTTATTCTGCTCTTTTATTATATGTTTAGATTTCTCTGTGCGGGCCACTTTGCTTTTAACTAAGTCAAACCACATGTCAGATTCGCCGAATATTGAGCTTTTTTAGCATTATGCCATTCATGGGTCCGTCATCATGTTCATAATTGTACTTGGAGTAATCACCAAAACTTTTGTGTTTGCTTTGCTTTTCTTTTAAGATTTCCTCTTGATTCGCTCGTATTTCATTCCAAATATGAGTCTCATCTCCTTTGGATGGTGAGGCTAAAATCATCATCATGTTTGAAGTGTTTAGAGATAAGCTAACCTACAGAACTATAAATCGAAAAATGAAAGAGCCTGAACAGATACATCTTTTTAAAAGTGCTGCCAATATGGCGATTATAGGCTTTTTTAGGGATTAGCTTTTCACAGAAGAACATGATGCAGGAGGTGAAATAACCTCTTTTGTTTTCGATATGAATGTTATTCATATCGAAAACGGTAAAGGAGAGACTTTTCTAAAGTAGATATAAAGGCTTGACTCAGAGGTGAAATGTACACCTAAACAGTTTAAATTACTAAAAATGATAATTAGGTATTCGTAGGTAAAATATGTTCTGAGCTATCTAAAAGTATGATCTTGCGGGTACTGGCTGCCCTAATTAGTTTTAAAAAAGAGTTTAGATCAGTACTCTTTAACTAAATCATCCATATAGCTCGCCCTCAAAACCAGCCAGTTTTTCAAGGCCTCTTTTTCCAGACTGAAATCTGCTTCGCCACGTCTCCATTTTTTAAAATCAGCTTGTCTGGAAGCCTCAATGCTGTCTGCATAGGAGTCCACAAAAGCCATTAGTTCATTGAAGTCATTACTTCTAAAGACTTGCCATTGCCTTTTTATTAAAGCTCTAATTTTAGGGTCAGAAGCTATTCTTTTAAAGAAGGTTTTGCCTTTTGTATCTCTTTCCCAAAACAAGGGTCTTCGCGGGTTGACATAGTGTACCTGGTTTTGCTCAAAAGAAAATGCCCAATCAAAGTCCCAAATAGGGCCCATGGTGAATTTACCCACTTTTTTTTTATGAATGTAAGTGCTTTTAGGATGGTTTATTTCCTCGTTACAGGTCAGCGTATAAACTATCAAGTACTTCGCCATTTGCTCTCCATCAAAAAGCTCAAGATAATTATTATCAGGGAAGTCAGAGGAATTAATCCTTTCTTCTAACTCATTAAAGTCTTGCTCAATCGCATCAAGCCGTGGATCGTTTATTTCTTCAGGGTGCTTTATAATGACTGGCAATTTATAAAAGTTGCTCTTAAAATGATTTTCATCTGGTTCAATACCTGTATCAAGAGAAAGGAGTACACTGGCATCTACACGATTTTTTTTCGCTTCTACCTGCTCCGTAAGCATGTAGTTTCCCATGTACTCATTATTTAACCAGAGTTCTATGGGTTCTATGGTATTAGTGAAAGGCATTTGTAGCAAATGCCCTATTTTCATGGCTACGGCATTCTGCATCAGAGAAGGGTCCAGATAGTTAGCCAGTAGCACCCATTTTTTAGCCGGCAGTGCATTTAAAAGTCCTATTTTCTCTTCTAGCTTTATTTTAAAAGGTTTTTTCGGAAACCCCCATGTCGAGTTACCTCTTCCTCGTATTTCTATGTCACCTGAAAATGGCTTATCTCCATCAAGGTTGAGTGAGGCTGGTTGATACACTTCCCTAGAACTTATGGGTGCTTTATTCTCTGTAGTAATCCTGATGACTGGAAGCCCAGCTTTAATCACAGGAATTTCTTCTGTTTTTTCACAATTAAACAGAAAAAAGAGAAATAGTACGCCGGATAGTTTTTTCAAAGGATTCTAATTACCTCGCTAAAGTAATGAATTGAATGGCACAAAAAAATACCCCCAATGGTTAATTGGAGGTATACATTATAGGTTGAATGAACTATTGAGGAAACATACTTTTATCTATGCTAGGTAATAGCTTAAGAGCGTTCTTGTAATAAAGCTTTTTTAAAACTTCGTCTGAAAGACCAATGCCATACATAGGCCAAAATGCGTGATATTTTTTATGATATTTGAAATACTCATCTTCTGTTTCTAGCACTCTAAAGTAGGTCTCGTATTCTTTTGGCTTCCAAGAATCTTTGCCAAACAAGACACGATCTTGCCATTTTGTGAAGAATCTATTTGATGCTCTAGGTTGCCTTCCTAGCTCAGCAATAACAGCTCCAACTTCCACGTAAGTATTTGGCAAGGCTATCATGAGGCTGTCTAGTTTTTGAAGATCATTAGCATACCAGCCCATGTGAGCGTTGATAAACGTGGTATTTGGGTGCTTCGCAAATACATTATGCTGCTGCTCTATTAATTCCTTAAAAGAGTAATCTCCTTTTGAAGTATCTCTGGCTCTTCTTGGATGGGTCTTAAGCTCCAACCAACGCTCATTAAATTTGTCCATAGGATTCCAGAAAGAGGCTGGCTCGGCAGTATGAATTAAAACAGGAATGCCAAGCTTTCCCGCCATTTCCCAAACTGGATCAATCCGCTCATCGTCTACAGCCACAACAGAGCCATCTTCATTAAGAACATTAAAGCCTAAGCTCTTATAGATTTTGAGACCCTGAGCTCCTCTAAGCTTCACATCATCCTCTAGCATTTTTACGGCTCCTTTTGTCCAGCCTTCGTCACTAATTCCATTAAAATCAATGTTTGTGAATACGACAATACGGCCTGGTTGATAATCAGCCACTGCTTGTACATAGCTAACAAGTGTGGCTGTTGATTTATCCTTATCTCTTGTCCAGCCTCTACCACTTAGGTTTATCATCACCTTCATGTTTAGGCTGTCCATGTCAGTTATTATTTCATCTAACTTCTCTTTGTTATCCATCCCAAATTGATGGTTGTGGATATCTATAAAAGGGAACTTAGCTTTGGTGGGTACGTTTTGCTCGACAACTAAAGTGGACTTTGGCGTATATTCCTCAAACGAGATTTCTCCTTTTTCATTTTCACCGATGGAGATTTGTTGAGCGATAGCAGTACTAAGACCTAAGGACAATAAAATAGCAGCTGAAACTTTTTTAATCATAATGTAGTGTAAGTTGTAAAATTATAAAGGTATAAGGCAAAAAGGAAAGATTGCATGAAATGGTATTAATCCAGACCAAAGGCCTCTTTTTGATGTCAAAAAAGAACTAGTCTTTCTTAAACAGTAAACAAACTGCATGGGCTTCTAGTCCTTCTTTTCTGCCCACAAAACCCATATTCTCTGCGGTAGTCGCTTTGATGCTAACGCAGTCTAAATCTATACCCAAGCAATCTGAAATGGCTTTTTTCATATCAGGAACATACGTCCCTATCTTGGGTTCTTGGAGAATTAGCGTAGAATCTATGTTACCAACAAGCCATCCTTTATCATTCACCATTTTATTGATCTCCGTCAAGAATATTTTACTATCGGCTCCTTTCCATCTGGGGTCTGTGTTTTTAAAATGTAAACCTATATCTCCCAAAGAAAGAGCACCTAATAAAGCATCACAGATAGCATGCAGTAATACGTCTGCATCTGAATGGCCCATGGATCCCACCTGATGAGGTATTTTTATGCCTCCTAGGGTAAGTTCATATCCTTTAGCTAATTCATGGACATCATAGCCATGTCCTATTTTTATATTCACATTTCTTAAATTATGGTTAAAAATAAGGAAACATTATTTTAAAAATCTATTTCCTTTAGAAACAGCCAATGTAATAAAGCCTAACAATTTTATAATATCTGATTGAAATTAAATTCTAGATTTAGAATGAAATTTAGTACTGTAATTGAGAATAACAGCTTAATTAATTACCAAATCATATAAATATCAAGTAAACATGTTTGGTATTCAAACTGGGTTGTTAGCCATTTTACTTGTTGCCTTGGTCTTTTCGAATTTATTAATGGATGACATAATACTGCTAATGCTGTATTAACCGAAGGAGAAAAATGGGGAGAACTTGTTTCACTTATGTCCAAGGAACTTCTAACTAAGTCTTAGCTTCCATAACAATTGGTTTGGCCAAGGGTTTGGAATGTCATTACGTACGACCCATACGCTTTCTTCAGGCCTTTCTAAATCCTATGTTGGCAAATAAAGAATTTAGAGTCTGAGATGGTAAAATCTATTCCCCTAACTTGGGAACATAAATCACCAGTTTCTTTTGTAGGCTGCTTTATTTCTGCTATTCCGATGGTCTTTTGGTTATTATACAAAATTCAGGTATGGGTAATGGATTGTGGCTTTTACCAAAATTAATTAGCAAATTAGCTACTCGTTTTTTCTAAATGTAGAAGTTTGAAACTCTTTTTCTATAATTGCAAAACTGGCTTCCCCTTTAGTTTTTACTAAACAAGACAGTGGCTGATTAGGAAAGGTTAATTTAGGTTTCAGTAATGGCAGTTCAGATATATTGTACATCATTTAGTACTAAGTACACCTATACTTTCCGAGACTTAACAATTTAATAATATTGGATCATTTAAATATTCCAACATATTAAAGACTTTTGTGCCTTAATATGAATCACCCCTAACTAAATCACCTTCTGTGAAGGAGCCGCTTAATTTGAAAAAAACTGAAACCTTTCAGTCGTTTTTTTCCTTTTTCGAAGAAGGCACTGGTCTCCAAAAAAAATACTTTTTTGGAAGTATAAGCTTTACAAACATAGTTTACTTTATTAATTTTTCATTTCAAGAACCTTGTAAAAATGGATCAATTTTTATCTATCTTTTTCTTCTTGTTAGCTTCCTATTCAGTAATAGCTAATGATTCTATTCAAACTTTGGGAACTTGGATGTCTTCCAACAAAAAGACACCTTGGTATTACTTAGCCCTCTTTGCGGCTGGAGGCTTAATCCTCACAGTGAGTTTTAGCTGGTTTGCATATGATGGAGATATATCTTACGGAAGATTAGAGAAAATTCCTTTTGTTCAGGTGGAATGGTATCATGGTATTGCTCCGGTGGTGCTCATATTACTAACTAGGATAGGTATACCAGTTTCTACATCTTTTTTAATTCTGGCGACTTTCGCTTCTACGGTAGTTTTAGAAAGTATGTTGATTAAGTCAATTCTAGGATACGGTATTTCTGCCGTAACGGCGTATATCTTCTGGATAGCTATTTCTAAAGTTTTGGACGAAAAAGCAAGTATTAGGGACAAGAATAAAGAGTTATGGAAAAAGTTACAATGGGTTTCTACTGGTTTCCTCTGGTGGAGTTGGTTAACGCATGATGTTGCTAATATATCTGTCTTTTTACCTAGACAAATATCTGGTCTTCAATTGATTTTGATTTTGGTGTTTTTTACCGCAGTTATATTCTTTATATTTAGAGAGGGTGGGGGTAAAATTCAAAACATTGTTAGAACGAAAACCAACACTAAATACGTTCGATCGGCTACCATAATTGATTTTGTTTATGCTATAATTCTTATCGCCTTTAAAGAAGTGAATTCTATTCCAATGTCTACAACATGGGTTTTTATTGGATTATTGACGGGTAGAGAAATGGCGATAACCACATTGTCGAAGCATAGAAAAATGAAGAAACTGTTTCCGATTATTTCGAGTGATTTTGGGAAGCTGGTTTTAGGAATGACCATTTCGGTCGTGATAGCACTCGGTGTGAATTACCTAGCGGCTCAAAAAGAAGCATTCTAAAGAGGATTAAGAAGTTAGCCCTCTTTTTTTATACTAATATTTGAATCAAGAAAAATGAATAAAAAATGGAGGGCAACGGCCTTGTTAATAGGGGTATGCCTGACACTCACTTTTCCGCTTAGAGCCCAAAAAATAGATAATATAAGTCCTAATTGGTACGAGAGACTCGGTTTTGGAGGTTATACTCAGATGAGGTATAACCGACTTTTTGAAACTACCGATAAGATAAAATGCGATCAGTGTGATAAATCTTTAGGTGCTGGAGGAGGTTTTTTCCTAAGACGAGCTCGCGTAAAGTTCGCAGGGAATGTTGCAGATAAAATGTATGCATATCTTCAGTTTGATATGGCGACATCAGGAGGTAGCTCTCTTACGCACCTTTTAAGCCTCAAAGATGCCTACTTTGATGTGGCCTTGGATGAACAAAGGGAATATCGATTTAGGATAGGTCAGAGCAAGGTTCCATATAGTTTTGAAAACATGCAGTCTTCCAGTAATAGATTGGCCTTAGACAGAAATGACGCCCTTAACTCCGCAGCCAAAGATGAACGTGATCTTGGTATATTCTTTTATTACACGCCTGTTAAAATAAGAAAACGGCTTTCTATGCTTACCAGAGGTGGTTTAAAAGGTTCTGGTGATTATGGTATGTTTGGTTTCGGTCTTTATAATGGTCAGGGAGCAGGAAGAGTTGAAAAAAATGATAATCTCCATGCTGTAATAAGAATGACCTATCCGTTTGAATTGGCCAATGAACAAATTATTGAAACAAGTATTCAGGCCTATAAAGGAAAGTACACCATTCCTTTGAGTGAGGCTAATCTTTCTTCTCAAGACCTTTTTGATGATGAGCGAATTGCCGGAACACTGGTTGTTTATCCTCAGCCGCTTGGCTTTCAGGCTGAGTACAATATAGGAAGGGGCCCAGAATTTAATCCAACTACTATGAGAACGGAGCTTCAAAATCTGAAAGGGGGTTATGCTCAAATCATGTATCATGTTCAACGTGGTAAACACTCCTTTATGCCATTTATTAAATATCAATATTATGACGGGGGTAAAAAGTTTGAAACCGATGCCCGATCCTATTTAGTTCGTGATACTGAAATTGGTGTTGAATGGAAGTTTAATAGATATTTTGAGTTAGTAGTTCTGTACATGGTTTCAAACAGAACGTTCGAAGACGGTCTTATGCCAGTTAACTCTGTAAGTGGAAATACGCTGAGGCTTCAGCTTCAGTTAAACTATTAGAGAGAGGCCAAAGAAGCTTCAAAAATGGACTCGTAAGTGTTTTCTTTATACACATCAAAAGTCTGTTTTTTATGATAATCCTCGCCAATGAATGTGATGACTTCATGGAAGGCTCTCGCTTCCATATAACCCGGGATTGGCTGAATCATATTAAACTCCTCGTCTAGGTATACCATACTTGGGTAGCTCATTTTTCCTTGAAGCAGAGCCACAGCTATATCGTTTGCACGACTTTGAGCATTATAGTTATACGTAGTTGTACCTAGCGTGATGCTTTTCTGAGTTTCAGCATCTAGCTTTACAGCATAAAAGTTTTCATTGACATACTTTACGACTTCCAAATTAGTAAATGTTTTCTTATCCATGACTTTGCACCAGCCGCACCAACCCGTATAAACATCAATAATGATTTTCTTAGGATTTTTTTGAGCTGCGGCGTAAGCCTCTTCTATGGACATCCAGTTTATGGTAGCTACTACGTCCACTTTAGCCTTGAAAGAGCTAGAAAAAGTAAATGCCATGATACCAATGAGCAAAAGAGATATTTTCTTTAACATGTTTATAGTTTAGATTTGCCTGTTATAATACAAAACGCAAAAAGTGGTCAAATTAGTCTTTGATTTATAAAAGCTTTGCTAGTTAAGAGATAAACGTCGTTTTTGCAAACAGAGATTGTCTAAACTTTAGTTGGATTAATGATAGAGATGGATTTATGAAACACGACGATGTACTGTTATATTCGTATTTTGGAGCTTTCATAGCTCGTAGTAATATGCTAAAGCAACCACTGATTCTTACAATTTTTATTTGTTAGACTAAGAAAGATGGTTCTGAGCATCAATGAATCACAAGTTCTTATCCAATTGAATCAAAATACATGAAAAAAATACTAACGCTTATTTTAGCAAGCCTCTTACTAGCATGTATTGCCTTAAAGTCTAAAATAGACGATCCTATGAAATGGGTTTCACTCTTCAACGGAGAAAACCTTGAAGGTTGGCAAATCAAAATAGCTGGTCATGAACTAGATGTAAATATTCATGAAACTTTCCGGGTGGAGGAAGGGATGTTAAAAATTCGATATGACAAGTATGATAATTATGGGACTCAGTACGGAGCTATTTATACTGATAAAGCCTATTCCAATTACAGATTAAGAATGGAATACAGGTTTACAGGCGATACTGCTGTAGGATCTCCAGGTTGGGGCTACAGAGATTCTGGTGTACAATACCACTGTCAAGACCCCAAAACAATTGAGGTTGACCAGAGCTTTCCATTTAGTTTAGAGTATAACCTTCATGGTGGAGACGAAAATAATGAAAGACCAACGGGTCAGATATGTGCCAATGGGACATTGATAACGCTTGATGGAGAAGTGGTAAAAGGCTGTCAACAACCTAATCCGGCTGTTGTTATAAAAGGGGATGATTGGGCTATATTGGAGATTGATGTTCAAGGTGCCAAAATCAAACAATTCATTAATGGTGTAGAGGTTCTTAGCTTCTCTAATCCACGTTTAGACCCTGAACATGCTGTAGCTAAGACTTTTATAAAACAGAATGAAATGCTTACTAATGGTTTTATCTCCTTGCAGAGTAATAGTCATCCCATTGATTTTAGGAAAATTGAGATAATGGTATATTAACTACGGCCTTTGCATCTATGATTTTAATCGACTTTTTTATGCAAACATCATTTTATTTCCTCATTTTGAGAAATTAACAAACTTGCATCACGTTATCATTTTCTTAATATTCCTTTGACTGACGCTGCTGCTCATCATATAGCCAATTCTGATTACCAATCAGAAGTCCGAGTTGCATAGGGTAAACATCTTGCGTTGTTGTTCCTCTAATGGGTTTTTAAATACTTGTGGATTAATCACATGATCTGCGAGTGAGAAGGTTAACCTAACGATGAGAATCTCCGTATTTTGTTTAGTGTATTGATTGATGTTTTCCCATTGATGGTCTGGTTATATTAAACGAGCGAAATATCAAATCAAACCTTAAATATGATTGCCTTTGTTTTAATAATATTGGATGCCAGATTTGTTCGCGTTTGTGTGCGATCTTTTGAGGTACCTTTTATCGAAGCTATTAAGCCAAATGATTTGACAACGGCATTTTGCTTTTTGGCATTTATTTTAGCGACTTTTTTTAAAAACTCATTATTGAAAAAGCTTTTTTGACCGCTTTTATTATTTTTTCAATTCTAATTATCTTGCTATACTTTACCTCTGGGAAAACTTTACGGAAGGCCTTGTAACTTATCTGTTTTAAATATGGTTATTGACTGTGTTTGCAAGTTCACCTCATAATCCTTAGATGAAACAGGTATTTGAATTTTTAGAAAGTCTTAAGAAAAACAACAATCGGCAATGGTTCTTAGCGAATAAATCTCATTATGAGATGTGCCATGAAAGAATGATTGTTCTTGCTTCGGAATTATTGAATCAAATGAATACCCATGATTTAATAGGAAACCTCTCGGGTAAAAAGAGTCTTCACAGGATTTATAGAGACGTAAGGTTTTCAAAAGATAAAACGCCGTATAAAAAGAATTGGAGTGGAAGTTTTAAACGAGCTAATGCTCAAAAAAGGGGAGGATACTATTATCATTTGGAGCCTGGGGGGTCATTTGTAGCAGGAGGTTTTTGGGGTCCAAATAAAGAAGATTTAAGGCTAATTAGAGACCATTTAAGTCAGGAGGGAGAAGATTATAGAAAAGTTATTGCACAGAAAGAATTTAAAGAAACTTTCGGAAAAGTCCATGGCGAACAACTCAAAAAATCTCCTAAAGGTTTTGATGCAGACCATCCCGATATAGATCTTTTAAGATATAAGCAATTTATACTTCGCTATGATTTCGCGGACAAGGAAGTCTTATCTTTAGACTTTCCAAAGCAGGCCTCCGAAGTTTTTCAAAAAATGAGACCATATTTTGACTTGATGAGCGACTTTTTGACTTCAGATCTTAATGGGAATGAAATTATTTAGAAAAGTTTTAAGCTGTAAAACTTACAAAATCACGTGAAATAGGCAGAAACTTACCCATAACTAACATTTTTCATATGAAAAGGGGAAAAGAGTAGCGTCAAATCCTCAATACTTTGCTAAAAAGAATGTCTTTTTAGTAATTTTGTGTACAATAAATTAAAAATAGAACCTTTACAAAATTCAACTATGAAAATCGCATTCAAAATGGTGGTATTAATGGCGGCTGCCATAGCCTTTACCTCTTGTGTAGGTAAGAAAAAATATGTCGACTTACAATCACAACTAACCCAATCTCAATCATCTTTAGAATCTTGTGGTGATGATTTGCTGAAATACAAGCAAGACCTTACAAAAGCTGAAAATGACTTATCAAATGAAATAGCTTCTGCTAGCAACACTGCTAAGCTTCGTGAGGAGCAAATGAAAGATCTAAGAGGTCAAATTACCGATTTACAGTCTTCTAGAAACCAGCAGATGCAACAAGTTGAAGGTTTGACAGTATTGTCGAAGGCAGCTGCTGATAATATTGATAAAACGTTGGTGCAATTGGCTTCTAGAGATGAGTACATCAATAATTTAAGATCTGCCAAGAATAAGGCAGATTCTATGAATTTAGCATTGGCGATTAATCTGACTCAGTCTTTAGATGTTGACATCAACGACGAAGATGTGGATATCAGGGTAGACAAAACAGTGGTTATGATTAATTTGTCTGATAAAATGCTTTACAGAAGCGGTAGCTCTAGACTCACTGCAAGAGCAAATGACGTTCTTGGCAAAATAGCTAAGATTATTAAAGCTCGCCCAGAACTAGAGGTAATGGTAGAAGGGTACACAGATGACCAGTCTATCAGTACAGACTGCATTCAAGATAATTGGGACTTAAGTGTGAAGCGTGCTACGTCTGTAGTAAGAGTTCTTCAAGAGAACTTTGAAGTAGACCCAAATAAGTTAATTGCTGCTGGTAGAGGAGAGTACAACGCGAAGGCAGACAATCAGACAATGGAAGGAAGATCTCTTAATAGAAGAACAAGAATCATCTTGATGCCTAAAATAGAGCAATTCTACGATTTACTAGACCCAGAGAAAGGTAAGTAATCTTTAGTTATTTAAATTGTGAAGAGGGATGCTATTTAGTATCCCTTTTTTTTGCCTAAAATCTATGATTTTGAAACGGAAGACATTTCTAAAATCTTGGCTTTTAACTGCTTTACTTCATCGCGGTATTTTGCAGCTTGTAAAAAATCAAGGTCTTTAGCGGCTTCTTCCATTTTGCGATTGGCTTCTGTAACCAATTTCTTAAGTTCCGGCGTGCTCATGTAAGCTGTTACAGGATCAGCCGCTATGTTATAACTATCAGGTTCTATATTATAGCCCTTTGCCATTGGTTTGGAGTCCATTAGAGAAGTTTGTTCTAGAATAGCTTCCTTACTCTTAAAAATAGTAGTTGGTGTGATGCCATGAAGGGTATTATATTCCATTTGGATAATACGTCTTCTCCTAGTTTCATCTATAGCATGTTCCATTGACCTCGTCATTTTATCTGCATACATGAGCACCTTACCATTCGAGTTTCTTGCCGCTCTACCAATAGTCTGTATTAGAGAACGAATATCTCTCAAAAAGCCCTCCTTATCTGCATCCATAATTGCAACGAGAGAAACTTCTGGTAAATCTAAACCTTCTCTGAGGAGGTTAACACCTACTAAAACATCAAAAACACCTAGGCGTAGTTCTCTTAAAATTTCGACTCTATCTAGTGTTTTAACTTCCGAGTGTATATATCGGCACTTGATGCCTACTTTATCAAAGTATTTACTGAGCTCTTCGGCCATTCTTTTGGTCAGCGTTGTAACCAAAACACGTTCATTTTTTTTTATTCTGTCGTCTATTTCATCTAATAAATTATCAATCTGATTTAGACTTGGTCTTACATCAATTTCTGGATCCAAAAGACCCGTAGGCCGAATAATTTGCTCAATGATAACACCTTCAGACCTATTGATCTCATAATCTGCTGGCGTGGCAGAAACATAAATAGACTGTCCCACTAATTCTTCAAATTCTGGGAATTTCAATGGCCTATTGTCCATGGCAGAAGGAAGTCGAAAACCATTTTCTACGAGAGATACTTTCCTAGAGCGGTCACCACCATACATCGCTCTTATTTGGGGCAAAGTGGCATGACTCTCATCCACCACTAAAAGATAGTTTTCGGGGAAATAATCAAACAAACAAAAAGGACGCTGACCTGGCTCACGCTTGTCAAAGTATCTTGAGTAATTCTCAATACCACTACAATAACCAAGTTCCCGCATCATTTCAAGGTCAAACTCAGTTCGCTCTTGAATTCTTTCTGCTTCTACTTGTCGCCCTTCGTTTTCAAAGTAACTGATTTGCTTTACGAGATCCTCTTGAATAGATTTCATGGATTCCTGCATCACATCTTTACCTGTGACAAAAAGATTGGCTGGATAAACAACTAAGTCGGATAAATCTTCTAACCTCTTTCCCGTGTTGGGATCTATCATTTGAATTTGCTCAATTTCATCGCCCCAATAGAGAATTCGGTAGGCATGATCTGAATAGCCTGGAAATATATCTACAGTGTCTCCTTTCACACGGAAGGTTCCTCGGGAAAATTCTACTTCTGTTCTGGAGTATAATATTTCTACAAAACTGTGAAGTAACTGATTTCTACTTAGTTCCTGTCCCTTTAGGATTTTTACGACACTTTTTTCGTACTCTTTCGGATTTCCAGCACCATAGATACAAGAAACAGAAGCCACAACAATGACGTCTTTTCTTCCAGACATAAGGGATGAAACAGTTTTTAACCTAAGTTTTTCAATCTCTTGATTTATTTGAAGGTCTTTTTCTATATAAGTTCCTGTGGTAGCGATAAAGGCCTCTGGCTGATAGTAGTCATAATAGGAAACAAAGTATTCTACTTTGTTTTCTGGGAAAAATTGCAGGAATTCACCGTAGAGCTGTGCAGCTAGCGTCTTATTATGACTAAGAATTAAAGTTGGTCTGTTTACCTCTTTAATTACGTTGGCAATGGTAAACGTCTTTCCTGACCCCGTCACTCCCAAAAGGACTTGATCTTGTTCACCCTGATTTAAGCCCTCCACTAATTTTATAATGGCTTGGGGCTGGTCACCGGTAGGTTGAAAATTAGAGGTTAGTTTAAAATCCATAAGACAGTTTTTGCAATCCTAAAAATAACAATAACCAACTTACTTATAGTTCGATGGATTGCTATTAATGTGTCTTTCAGGAGTGGTCTTTTAAATACTTATTTTACCAATAACTAAATCTATTTCTTCTTTCCTTTTCATAGTTAAACTGTTTTCTCCGGCATTGAAGGTTAATTCCGTTTTATCCTCTGACAGTTCATAACCAAAAGTTCCAGGATTGTCTACAGTCGTTCCATTTCCATTTTGCCCATAATTAGTTACATAAGAGTCCCAAGAAATAGGACCTATTTGTTGTTCTTTGGTGGTGCCATTCTGAAGATTGGCTAACCTAAATGTCTGTAGTATAGTTTGAAAGTTAATGTTTAGTTGCTCATTTGGCAACAGCGTGTATTTAAAATCAATCTTGATGGTTGTTCTGACTTCGGCATCGCTTGTTTGTTGAAGTGAAGCTGCTTCATACAGGCCTCCATCCAATCCAAAATAGTAAGATTGTTTAAATTTTATTCCTTCAACAGTGCTCTCATTCTCCCAAGTACCAGCCAGTCCGCCGGTCGTCACAAATGCGGCTAATGTTCTTGAAGCTTCAATATTGATGTTTCGATTTTTAGCTGTAGATAAAAAAGTCCCAACGGCTATAGCGGCACCTGCTGCTCCTGCAATACATTTTGATTTGTCCAAGCTAGCACACTTCAAAGCGGCTTCAGCAAATTTCCCAGGAAGTGTTCCAGACTTGACTACAATTGCAGCACCATCGTTTTTTATATTGCTACTAGCAATACTTGCTGCAAAAGAACCACAATTAGCAATGGCGATGGCCGTCAGGAAGCCACCAGAGACTACCGCCGCCTTAATACTCACGCCGCATAAGCCTAAGGAAACGCTCTTGGCTACTACTCCTCCAATTTTTTGTATGGTTCCTTTATTGGCCTCAAACCAAGAACTGAAATCTATCGAGGTAGCTCTAGGCCTTAAGTTCTTTTGCGAAAGACCCTCTTGAATAAACGAAGAACTGGCATCTGAAATACCTTTAAATTCAATATCAGACACAAATGTTTTTTTGCCAGAATTTTGGTCTACTAAAACGATACTGCTTAAGTCTCCAATAAATGGTCCAAACTGGATTAAATATTCATCAGAGTCGTTCTTGATTAGTAAATCACTTGGAAGTCCATCTGGACCCAGTTGTATCAGCCATTGATCAGAATTGATAAATTCTAGGTAGAGGCTTTTTAAATCTTGGCTAAAGAGAAACGACGTCCCATCCGCATCTACCACCAAAAGAGGGAAATCGTCTGAGTCTGTTTCATATAACTCCACTTGGCCTTCCTCCTGACCAAAAAAGTCACCTGGAAGCAGGTTACAAGAAGTTGTCAACAGAATAAATAGGGTCAGAATTACGGTTTGCTTCATGGTTCATCATTTGAATTAGAAATTCAAATATACTCAATTTAAGAAAGTAGACTTGCTACCCACGTGTACCTTAGTCAAATAGGAGATCGCTAAATTCTCTAGCCTTAATGACATCTTCAGGCTTCTTAATTAAGTCCATACATCTATATGGCACCATTTCTTTAATTTTTTCCTGCCATTTAGGACTGGCGTATTCTGGGAAACATTTCTCCAAAATATCTAGCATAATGCTGGTGGCTGTTGAGGCTCCTGGAGAAGCTCCTAAAAGTGCCGCTAGAGTACCGTCTTCAGCATTAACTACTTCTGTTCCAAATCCTAGAATTCCTACTTGCTCATCATCTTCTTTAATGACTTGGACTCGCTGACCAGCTATTTTTAGCTCCCAATCTTCATTTTTAGCGGCAGGATAGTATTCTCTTAGAGCTTCCATTCTATCGTCAAATGAAAGTCTCAATTGCTCAATCAAATATTTAGTAAGTTCAATATTCTGAAAACCAGCGGCCAACATGGGCAGTATATTATCTAGTTCAATTGATTTGACAAGGTCTAAATAGGAACCTTTTTTAAGGAACTTGGTAGAAAAACCAGCAAAAGGACCAAAGAATAAAGAACGAACGCCATTAATTCTTCTGGTATCTAAATGGGGCAAGCTCATTGGTGGAGCTCCTACCTTAGCTTTGCCATATACTTTGGCATAATGCCTTTCTATGATCTCCTCGTTTTTACAGACCAACCATTGGCCTCCTACTGGAAATCCGCCATAACCTTCTCCCTCATCTATGTCAGATTTATTTAGAAGGTCTAAACTACCACCTCCCGCTCCTATAAAAACAAAGTCGGACTGAATGAAATACTCTTTTTTAGAGTGCAGGTCTTTTACTTCTACAAACCAGTCTTTGACTTTTTTGTCTCTATTTCTTTTGATGTCTTGAACTTCTACGCCCAATTGCATGGTCACCTGGGACTTTTCCTTTACAAAGTTTATCATATTGGTAGTAAGAGCACCAAAATCCACATCACAGCCTCGATCTATTCTAGTTGCAGCAATGGGCTGATTAGCCTTTCGGTTTTCCATGAAAAGAGGTATCCAAGCGGCTACCTCATCCTTATCAGTGGAAAACTTCATGTCGGAAAAGAAAGGATGAGCTTGCATAGTTTCGTGTCTTTTTCTCAAGAAAGTAACGTCATCACGGCCATGAACAAAACTCATATGAGGAATAGGATTTAAGAA
>JBNMFK010000051.1:0-16428 GCA_051269965.1 Algoriphagus sp.
TTAATCAACTCCATTTCAGTTTTAGGAAGCGTTCGTATCTCTGCCTCCAGTTGATTGCGCTTATTGGACAGTTCCTGAATCTCAAAACTAACTCTTTGACTAGTGCCACTTAAATTTTCCGTCAAATCCTCGCGCGCAGATTGGATGCGATTGTCAATCGACTTAATACGAGGGTTGTCTGCAGTTAGTCCTAAGCGCAGTGAACTACGTTCCGCCTGCAGTTGATTTATAAGCATCACTAGTTCCTGTAATCCTGCACTCTTCATATCCATCGCCACCGGAACCACAACACTTTCTACTGTGCTCCGTTTAGAAATATAGTCCTCCAAATAACTAAAATATTTGGATTGTGATTTCAAAATGGTTATCTTATTCTCTAGACTAAAAACTTCCGCAAAAAGCTGCTCGCCCTTTTGACTTAAGTCAATGGCCGCATTCTCCGACCGGAATTGCTCTAAGATCGCTTCCACCTGATCCAAACTATCTTGAAGCGCTTTTAATTCTTGCGAAATGAATGCTAAGGCTGCTTCGTTCGTTTTATTTTTGGTCTCTAAGTTAAAAGCTTGGTATTGATGTATTAATTCGTCTACATAAGCTTGAACTTTTTCGGGCACAGACCCCTGCATGCTCAAATCAATTGCAGCACTTCCCTCGGAGGTAGGCTTAATCTTTACTTTTTGAAAATACGAGTCTACTAGACTTTCCTTTGATCTCAAATTAACCTTAATTAGCCCTTTTCTGTCCTTTGCATATTGACTGTTTTCAGCTTTGACCAATCTAATTCTAAAATGGGGAGTTGTCCACCACTCATTTAGACCAAGGACCATCTCATCCACCTCAATTCGAACGTCTTTATCTTGGTCATTATGAGCATGCATACTTTTCGATTGCTCTTCATTTAAAGGCGATAAAACCCTAAACTCATTTTCACTCAATACTTCTACTTGCCATTCCCCTAAAGTCTGAACGTGAACGCTATCATATTCCAAGCGCCAACCCGGATTGGGATAAATTTCTGCGCTTTTAATCCTACCTTCCCCAAAATAACTTACCTCAAAGGGTAACTGCTCTAAAGTACGACGCACCATAGTACGCGAACCTAGCACCACAACCTCATTTTCAAAATCTAAGCGAGGATTAAAAGAACCAGCAGACAGCATTAGCGACTCCATCCCGCCCTTCTGCTCTGAACTCACCATTACGACGGCCTTCACTTCATAAATCCGAGAAGCGTAACGATTTATCAAAAATGCTAAACTTAAGGCAACTACAATCGAACTGAGGATGATTGGCCAGGCGCCAAGGATTCGCACCAAAAGTCGCTTCACATCAAAATCAGCTCCCTTTTCCTGCTGAGGTTGCAGCATTTGTTGTGGATAGCCTTCTTGTATTTTCTGATTATTTTCGTTCATCTTTAGTTCAAGCTGTTAATGGCAATAATTAAAGTAATAGTGCTCGCTAGTAGACTAAATAACTGCGAGAAGGTCTGAAAACCAGTTGTACCAATTCCTAACGACTTCTGCCGCAAGGGCTGTACATTAATGATGTCATTTGGGTGTATAAAATAATGGGGATCATTAATCACTCTACTATCGGTTAAATCCAGATAAAAGGTTTCTACCTTTTCGGGCGCTTGTCGAACGATCATCACTTTTTTACGGTCTCCAACAATGCTAATATCCCCCGCTTGAGCTAAAGCTTCGAAAATATTCACTTGGTTTTGGTAAACTATATATTTACCGGGGCTATTTACTTCGCCCACTACCACGTAACGAATACCCGATAATTGTAAGGTTACATTTACCGCTTCTTCGGTAAAATAAGGCTTTAAACCAGTTTCAATTAAAGCTTGAATTTCCGCTATTGTCTTGCCTGCCACCGCTACCGCACCTAAAATGGGTAGATTAATTATTCCCTCTAAATCTACCGAATAACCTTGCATGTAAAATACGATGTCCCCGGCTTGTAAGGGTTGATTATCACCACTATTAGCCATATTAAAATATTGATTAGTTTCCATATCGTAAGAACGAATGGTTATACTAAGAATATCGTTAGGTTGCAATAAATAAGAGGAGCGTTGCAGTTGATACTGTGGCTTCTCATCTCCTTCTTGTAAATAGGTCAAACGTTTGGTGGGCACACAGGCACCAAATAAAAGCGCTAAAACCATTAAAACGATGATTTTCTTCATGCTGTTTCTGAAAATTTGAGTGCAAATGTAAGTATTGCGAAAAGAAATATATCTATATCTTACATATATAAAAGCTGTCTTTTTTGGTCTGACCTTGCTGCTGTTTTAAGAGTATTGGTGTCACGTTAAAAGACTAGATAATGATAGTTGATTTTGCTTTAACTGTTGCTCAATAATTCCTTCTCACATTTCTTCCACGCCCTTAAAAAGTTAGAAGTGGTCACTATGAGGTTAAGATGAGAGTGTGATTAGTAAATACGAGGCAAGGCACTTTGCTAAATTGAGGGTTTGAGTTTTACTTTTTATGCTTTCGCATGAATACCTTCAAATGTCTCTTCTGCTAGTACATCAGCATCCACTGCTGCGCCTGCCAATATCACACTATCATATCCTAAAATCGTTGACTTAACCAGTTTAGCAACGCCACTAATGTTAACTGCAATCATAAACCAAACAGGCATAAGCACTAGAATTAATATAAAGCTAACTAAACTGCTCATTGCTTAGCCTGCAACGTACTTCTTATTTACGTAAGACTTGATCAACAAATAGAGAATACCTAAGCCTAGTAACAGAAATATAAAAGTCCACCAAGCCTGAGCTGACAATATCATTAAAACCACCGAGGAACTAATTCCTAACTGCACAAATGCATAAATAGCAGATACCTTTAAATGAGATAGTCCTACTTCATTGGCTAAGTACTGATACAAATGCGAGCGGTGGGCCTCAAAGATATTCTCTCCTTTAATGAACCGGTTAATAATAGTCAAAACAGCGTCCACCCCATAAACTGACAAGAGAAGAATGTATTCCCAATGACATGACTTTATTATAAGGGCACCCATCATATAGGCAATAATAAAGGCCATGGACACGCTGCCTACATCACCGGCAAAACAACGGGCTCTGCCTCTTGCATTGAAAATAGCAAATACCACCAGAGAAATGGCCGTAATAATAATAAGCCCTTCCTCCACGAATGCATACTTTTGATTTATCCAGTACAGAGGAATAAGCACAGCAAGTGAATAAAATGCCGTAATACCATTAATGCCATCCATAAAGTTAAAGGCATTGATCCAACCGATTATAAATACAACATAAATCAACCACCAATACCCTGGGTATTCAGTCAAACCCAGCTGGTATCCCAATAAAAAAACTGCCAATAAATGTACAATCAGCCTAGGCTTTACGTTAAGGGTATAGAGATCATCCAGAAAGCTTATTAAGGAAATAAGAACCAGGCCGGAAATGAAGAAGGGGCTGGTTAAGCCGGTCCAGAAAAACCAAAGAATGGCAGCCAACATGAATATAATACCACCACCCCGCACGGTAATAAGTTTGTGTGAGCTTCTCTGGTTTGGTTTATCGATGATATTAAAACGATCTGCCAACCGCAGGTAAATTAGCATGAGACCAAGCAGAATAAAGAACTGTATAATTGATTGAAGTATCATTTCAGATAATATCTTACAATGCCATTGATCAGCCAATAAGCTGTATAATAAAGAGCGGTAGGGGTATTGAACCCTTGCGTTTCTTTGAGAAAAGCCACGTGCTTTCCGAGCAGGTCAAATTTATTGCTGGTGGCTGAACCTTCATGCTGGCGATAGTAGGCTAACTCTTCGTCTAGACCATGTGAAGTATGCCCGGCCTTTAAAATACTCAGCCATAAGGCATAATCTTGTTTTCGCTGATGCTCAGACATAAAATATTTCCCAATTTTCTCCGCATCGTACATGGCAGTAAGGCAACTTATTTCGGTACGCTTCAGTAGATCGGTATAACTCACCGGTTGTTGCGAAACATGAAAGGTATTTTTGATCTTTTGACCATTTTTATCAATATACCCATAAGAAGTATGTGAAAACAAAGCTTTGTTCTCGATCATGAAGTCCACATGTCGATTGAGCTTTTCCGGATGCCAAATATCATCACTATCAAGAAAGGCTATTAAACTTCCTTTGGCTTCTGCCATAGCCTTGTTGCGAGCTGGTCCAGAACCGGAGTTCCTAGGCAATTGGAAAACTCTTAAGCGAGGGTCTTTCTCAGCTAATCCCAGGGCTAATTCGTAAGAACTATCAGAGGACCGATCATCTACAATGAGCATCTCCCAATGGTTATAACTCTGATTCTGGACAGAGGACACACACTCAACGAGATATTCCTCTGCGTTGTATAACGGGGTAATAATAGAAACCAATAATTCCTCTTTCTTAGCCATTAGCAACTGAATTAAAAATATCAACTAATTTCTTTGCTATACTTTCAGAATCTAATCCTTGTTTTACTAAAGCTTCCCGTCCTGTACTTCTGGCACCACTATGATAAATAGCCTCGCAGTAACTAGCTAGCTCATGCTCATTATAGGTTTCGCTAACGTAGGAATTTTTCACTTTTCTCAGCCGATCATGCACGTCACCACAATTTACAGTAACAATGGGTAAATTACAGGCCATAGCTTCTTTAACTATATTGGGCGAACCTTCGTGGAAAGAAGTTAATAAAAGACAATTAGCAGCATGGAATAATTCGTTTATCTCTTCATGGGTCTTATTGGAAATGATCTCAAGACGAACCGGAACATCCAGACGCTTTTTAACTGTTTCATATACCTTCTGAGCCAGATCAAAATTCTTGACACTTTCAAGTTTAGAATTGTTACGTCTCAAATTAAAAAGAATTACAAATTCATCTTTAACCCAATCGAACTTCCTTCGTAATGCCTCCGCATCCATTCGTTCTTGAAAAACCTCAAAATTCACTCCATTGGGGACAATGGAGATCCTAGTATTTGTTTTATCCTTTAATGTATCATAGAGTTTTGTGTTTTTCACAATAACATGCTGAACTCCTTGAGCTGTTCTAATGCTGAGTTGTCTAGTGACAAAATCCCGCAAGAACCAAACAAAACCGCCATTTCTTGATCCTAAAATATCAGACCCCCCAAAAGAATTTATTAGCCTAAATGTATGTCTAAGTTTTAACCAAGTCATAAAACCATGCAATGAACCATATAAAGAATATAATACCCATTCATCAGGTAGTTCAATAGATTTTTTGAACGAACTAATCTCCTTGTTATTTTTCCATATGACTGTAGGAATAAAACCAGTTTCCAAGTAAACAATTTTATAATCATCAACTCGAGATTTTAGGGAGTTTATCTGAGGCATGAGAAAGGGAGACATGAGCATCCCTTCTTTTCCTTCTTCGTACCATATGGGAACAATAAATGCAACTTTGAGGGCCATTTATAAAAATCTTTAAAATGTCTTGGGTTAAAAACTATTATCGATAAGGAGAAATAAACCTGTACTTAATATAATCGAATACAGTAGGGTGATAGAAAATGGTATCATCCGAAAGTTGGTCATTCGGTTCACTTTTTATCTCCTCACACTTACTTACCATTGACAGAATTTTAACTAGATCATTAGATACTGCCTTCATTCCCTTCCAACTTAAGGAAACATAACTGTCACCTTTGACAGGTATAATCTTACCCTGACATATAATATCACCAGAATCCACCCCTTTATCTACCCAGAAAATTGTATAACCCAACTTATTCACTTCGCCATGATAGAGAGCCCAGAACGGAGAATGAACTCCTCGGAAATATTGGGTCATGCCTGGGTGGGCACCAATAATACAGCCACCTACAGCATCCCTAACTTTCTTGGGAACCCAAAACGGGGTGTGAATGACAATCAAATCGGGTTTATGAGCTTTGATAAATTCCAACACCCTAGGGTCTGAATAACTATCTACTTTTAAAAATTCTTTCTCCATTGACTCTTTCACGTAAGACTCATTCTCTTTGGGAAACAATTGTTCGTAAATTTTTCGGTCTTTATTGGCGTTCAGTAATTTATATAAGAGACGCTCCAATACCTGAAGCCCAACTTTCCAAAATCCAAGTTTTTTAATCGCATTACGAAGGAACTTCATATTTAGCCCATTCTCTCGGCTATCTCCCTCTACTACCCCTACTACTTCAACATTCCCTCGAAGCAAAGTTGCAACTGTAGTATAATGATGGCTTGATGGACCTATCAAGGCAATAACTTTTAGCTTATTCGACATGTTTTCTAGCATTGTGGATTTTAATATATAAAGGATACAACAAGGTCTTTATGCTCACCTTCGTAAATCTGATCAACTGCTCCCTAAGCAAACCATGAAAATCTAATAGCCTCCTAACCTTATTAATTGAGTCTCCTTTTTTCAAACTCACCCGACCAAGTATTAAACTTTTTCCTATCTCTATTGGCTTTACCTTGGGTTCTGAATTAAAAATGTACCGATATCCTACAGATTCGGCGGTCGCATAACTTAGTTTGCTGCCATCACCACCTGGAATAGAACAACTTTCAACAGGGCTGCCTAAAATACTCTCTAAAATGGAGGCGCTTTTTTGCCACTCCTCTATCATTTGATTTTCATCTTGGCTTTTAAATACATTAGGATGGGAGTGAGAATGAGAACCAATAATATGCCCGCGTTTATGAAGGTCGATAATTTGTCCTTCTGAAAGAAAGTGTTTCTTGCCAATGAATTCAGTTGGAATAAAGAAATGACCTCTTAGACCTAATCCCTCTAATTTATCTGCTATATAAAGATTTGATAATCCACCATCATCAAAAGTCAAAAGAATATTGTCAGAATCATGCTTGAGGTTTTTAATAGTTGTGATTGATTCCAAGTACCTTTCAAAGAGCACCATATGTCTCGCAAACTCAGAGTAAGTATGTTTATACGCTAGTGCTTTTTTACGTTGAAACCCGCTGGATTCTGGTTGATTGGTGACTTCGTGATAAAGTAGTGATAAAATTCGCATCGTAGTTTAATTTAATTGTTAGCTGGTCAATATGTGCACTTTTCTTAGATTCTGTTTCCATTGCGCAAAGAACAGATATCCTGAACTAAAACATCTCCATTTTAATTACAGCATAATCCATTCAGATTTTCTATCAGTTTTTCTTCTGGTTTTAAATTGGAAAGAATAATAACTTAAAATGCCTATTTTACTCTATTTTTATTGTCGCTGCATAAGGATTAAACCATTAATAAAGTGGGATTACCTTTAGGTCAGCATTCTTTAGATTTTCAAGTTCTCGCTTAATAAAAACTGCATATTGCGGCTCCCCATGTTTAAATCCAGACACGTGGATAATCATTAAAATTGTCATTCGTGGTTAAAATCTATATTACTTAAAGCTTACGTCTTAGCAATCTGATTGCCCTTTTTATTTTGTCTACCATTATAAAAGAACTGGCAAAAAATCTGAAAAAGATATCTTGCTAGGCAGTGATGGTCTGCACCTCATAGCCCAATTTGTAATTTAAATTAGCTGCCAACTTCCGAACTAGGAACGCCTGAAAAACCATTGTTATATAGGTGGTTATGGGTTTGAAGCTATTTTCAAGGTCTGTACTTAGCTTTTCAGGATTTTCTATTCCAAAACTTTTCAGCATAAAGATACCGAGTTCTTTGATAAAGCTTTGTCTATTATGCTCTGCATCCTCAAGTTTTAAATGCAAAACTCTGTTTTTAGGTAATTCACTTAATTATTAAAAAGCATAGGAAAAGGTGTTTCGCCAATCTATAGGCCCGGCCACCCTATTAGTGGCCCCCAAATTAAACTTCAAGATAGAACCTGCCACATCTTCCCCCCTGCGCATCATATTGATATAGCAGGCATTGGGTAAGTATTTAGAGAGCGCTGCAACTTGCTGTAGTACTGCAGGGTCTTTAAAGCCGGGAAGCGAAGGGTTGGCATAACGGATCTCGGCAACATAGCCTTTATCAAGCCTTCTACGTTGCGTGCTTCGAGATAATGTAAAATTCGGTTTCCGTCAGCCTTTTCAATAAAGCCTTTGCTAATGGCATGCTTAAATACCTTTGACTGGCAGGCGCGGTTTACCGCCTTTTGTAGCCCTTCGTCCGTCTGCAAATCCTAACTTGCTGCATATTGGTAGATTTGGAGTACATCCTTAGATTCTGCACTAAGGCCAATACCATACACTCTGCGCATTAGGCCTACCATGTAGGTGGTTTCGGGGCGACCGGTACCAGTTAAGGTTAGGAGCATTAGAGCTTGATTTTTTTTTCGTACTTATTAATCCAAAGTGCCAGTATCATCACTTTCCAGAGTAAAAAACCATTTCTTCCCATATTTTTTTTATGTTCTTCCAACAACCTACCCATAAACCTCGTATCAATGATCTCTTTTACGGTAGAATTTCTTAGAGAGTCCTGTGCCAACTCATAAAGGTCGGTAGCTAGCCATTTTTCATAAGGCACGCCAAATCCTTTTTTAGGTCCATCGAGTATTTGATCAGGAACCACTCCTCGTAAAGATTGGCGTAACAAATATTTTTTCTGACCTTTTCTTACTTTATAATGGGCCGGTAAGGATAAAGCAAATTCCGTCAGGTCATTATCAAGAAATGGCACTCGCACCTCAATGCTGTTAGCCATTGTAGATTTATCCACTTTTTCAAGGTAAGTGTTGGGAAGCAAAATTTTAGTATCGGAATAAAGGAGCCTTTGAACCATGCTCTCGTTCCTGAACTTTGAATCTACCTCTCGATATCTTTTAAAAGGATCTCCTCTGAGCATAGAGTTCTGAAAGTCCCTATTCAAAGCCATCAAGGGATCTCTTTTGGTGGTTTCCAAGTTGTTTAGCAGTCCAAACATCACCGCAGGTTGGTCATGACTGAGAGCATCGTTCATTCTTTGAATTCTGGACTTCGTATTAGCAGGAAACGGGAGTAATGACCCCAGCCGAAAGGCTAATTTCCAATAGATATAATTATCCATCAGGTTGTAGCGCCTGTAACCACCAAAAAATTCATCACCGCCGTCCCCTTGAAGAACAACGGATATTTGCCCTTTCAATTTTGATGTAAGCAGATAAAGGGGAATATTGGCCGCATCTGCAAACGGCTCATCATGAATGTAGGCCAAATGCTCCACAACCTGACTTATATTTTTTGCTTCGACTTTTATCTCATGATGATCGGTTCCAAAAGTATTCGCCACATATCTCGCCTTTTCAAGTTCATTGGAGGCTTGAGTGGAATAATCAAATTCTACAGAATAAGTACTGATCCTACCGCTGTAGTGTTTAGACGCAAATGCCGTAATAGCAGATGAATCAATACCACCACTTAAGAAAACACCCACGTCTACGTCACTTACTAACTGACGTCTAACTGATTTTTCCAAGAGGTTCTTTGTTTGATCCGCTGCATCTGCAAGACTGCCGGAAAATGGCTGAGTACCTCCAATATCCCAAAAGCTACAAACTTTTGTAGAATGGGACCTAAGATCATACTCAAGATAATTACCGGGTGCTAATTTCTTTACCCCTTCAACCATACTTTTTCCAGAAACTGGATTACCAAACCACATATACTCAACTAAGGCTTGGGAATTAAGCTCTAAGGTTTCCAAAAATTGGTAGAGTACCTTTGCTTCTGATGCAAATATGAAATAGTCCTGATTTTCATAATAATAGAGCGGTTTAACGCCAAAACGATCTCGAACTAATGTGATACTATGCTTTTCCCGATCGAAAAAGGAAGCAGCAAAAATACCATTCCATTCAGGAAAAATTGCCGTTTGTTTTAGGCGAAAACTCTCAACCACCACTTCAGTATCGGAATTGGTTTTAGTTTCTATACTGTAGGTATTTTTAACTTCCTTAAAGTTATATAGCTCCCCATTGTAGATTGCTGTTATTCTACTATCAGAGGAAATAAAAGGCTGATTAGAGCGCTGATCTAAGTCCATGATACTTAGACGGTAATGAAATAATGCGATTCCATCCATAACAGTCCTTCCAAAATTATCAGGCCCCCTTTGAGCCATTAACCTTGTAGCGTCCTCAAAAAGGGAAACTTGATTAGAAAAGCCTTGCTTTTCTTTCTTGTTTATTATACCGGCAATACCACACATACAAATATTTTTATGTTTTTTTTTTATTAGTGTCCGACTAAAATTTGTAGAACGGTATAATTGGCCACTTCTTCCAGTAAAAGCGTGTTTATTTGGTTAAATCTGATTAGCAAGGGGGTATCTTTTAAAAAAGAGTCATTTGCTGATCAGGTGGTTTAGTGGTGAGGTCTTTCCATTTTTTGTTGGGATCTTCAAGAAACTTAAACAAGTCTATATAGGTCATTAAGTGAAAACGAATCATTGATACCATATTCGAATACGCCCATTTTCTCTTTGTTTTTCGTTGTATCACAAGCATTAGTAACTGCATGATCAGACCGCACCATATTTGGATTTCGATGGCGTTTTGGTTGTCTCCAAGAAAATATTTTAAGGGGAAATTCTGCTTTAGCCTTTTAAACATGGTTTCTATTTGCCACCTATGCTTGTAGATCGAGGCTATTTTATCTGGCTCTAACTCGAAGTTGTTGGTAATAAACTCGAACACTTTTTCTTTTTCAGTATCCCAATAAGCAATGCGCCTTAGTTGGATGGCTATTCCTTTTTTCTCAACGATGATTCTTTCATCTTTTAGCACCGCATCACTTGTCGTATCGGACAGGGCAAACTCTTCGATGCTCTTATAGCGGGCATTGTCCTTTTGTCTGGTTACAAAAAAGATATCGTCCTGTTTCCATTGCTGGTACTGTAGGTAATCATTGTAAGCTTTGTCAAAAACAACAAAAGAGCCTTTCTCTAAGTCAAGTTCTTTCAAAAAGCTATGGTCGTGAGTTGCGGCACTACTAAAACGCACAAGGCATGGAACATCTTCCAGTGCATTAATCATCGTATGCATTTTGATACCGCCTTTCTTTTTTCCTTGTATAGGGTTACGTCCAACACCTTTTAGGATATCACTGAACAGACTTATGGTGGTGGAGTCCACAATCTTCAAATGCTTTACGGGTAAAGCTAATGGGCTGCTGTCCGACAAAAACGAGCGGTAGGTCTTTAGCAAATCATAGTATATACTAGCAAAGACTTCACTGCTCCTATTTTTATTTGCATCAGACAGAGTGCTGCGTTTTGGGAAGTCTTTCAAGTTCAAATGTCCTATCCGTCCTTCACAAGCCAACAATACAGTGGATAGTTCACGCAGAGAACTCACCCCGCTCAACGTGGCATATAGCATGGTTATTAAGTGGTCATAGGTCTTAAATCGTTTGTAATAGCGATCGCTTTTATACTTCCTTACGGTCTGAGAAATTAGTGAAGTGGGGAGAAGTTTTAGCAGTTGTTTGATCAAGGGCTGTCCGCTAAAGTTTATACTTTTGTTCATGGTATTTTAGTTTGTCAGAAAAACCAAATTACCACAAAGCGGTATCTCCTTCAAGGAAATCCCGCTTTTAAAAGTTTTATCGGACACTAATGTTTTTTTTTCTAGTTTCGATCTCAAGCATTTGATGAAACAGCTCTTGAATAGACCAACATCTCCTCAGTTTCTAAATTTAAAATAGGAGCATTCAAATCGTAATAGCATTTTTCATTTTAAATAATCTACCGCTAAATCCAGTGCTTCTAAACTACGCTGAAAAATAGCTGGTAAATTGGATATGTCACTCGCTCGAATAATTTCCCTGCCCTTTGTGGACATATTGGCACGAAGCTTCTCATTGGACTTTAATTGAATAAAATATTCTACAAACGGCCCGACTTTGAATGAGTCTATCATATAGCCATTTTCTCCATGAGTCACATACTGCGCAGCATCGCCACAATTGGTGGTAATAACAGGTAAACCAGCCGCCATTGCTTCCATGATCACATTTGGTGAGCCTTCGTAATCAGAAAAGTGTAAAAAAATCGCGCTTTGTGTCAATAAGTCTATCACATCATTCCTGGGTCCCAGAAACTTTATCTCCTGATCCAAGCCCAGGCCTCTTGCCTGTGTTTTAATTTTCTCTAAATCTGAGCCGCCACCTACGTGAATATGATTGATGTGCTCTCCCTGGTCCTTAAGACGCTTAAAAATTTCCAGCATACGATCCAAGCGCTTAGCTGGCCACACGTTTCCCACCGATATAGATTGATATGTTTTCTGAGATTTCCCTTTTAAATCAAACTCGCTTAGATCTAATACATTCGGTAAGTAAGCCATCCGGACCACTTTCCGGTGCAATCTTGATTCCTTCAGCTCATGCATCGCTTGGTGGCTGTTTATTAATATCTTGGGCGGTAAAAGCAGATTCATATAGGCTTTAAAACCACCTCTTTTTAGATAATAACGAGCAGAAGTTCGCAACGAACCTACTGCCGTAATTGGAAGACCCCACGAAGCAACATAAACCGGGACATTCACAAATGCCGCAAAGGATATGCAATAATCAAATCTTTGTCTTTTAATGACTGCTCGCAGCCTAGTCACCTTTCGCCAAGATGAATCATTGCTATTAAGACCGATAAGGCTCTCGCCTAGCAAATCTTTGTATTTAGGGGCATAGTGATCATCCTCTCTGTAATTCCAAACCAAACAAACCACTTCACCTTCTTGTCGTTTAATTTGTTGCAAAAGATGGAAGAGTTGTTTTTCCAAGCCTCCATTTCCTAATTGCCCCACTACAAAAATCATCTTTCTTATCATCAAAACATCAGTTAATTTCTTGCTTAGCTATACTCCCTAAATTGACGATAATATAAAAATTCTACATTAATGAAACCAGACTACTGTGTTTCTACTTGTGTAATATAATTAAGCCATTAGTTTAGTCATGGTGACCGACCGAGTCCACTACCAAAATACCCTCAAGTCATTCTTAAAGTCTTTGCTGAAATTTCCTTTGGAGGTTAAATTCAACAGGGCTATGGCAAAGCAAGGCTTTCTTCGCCAATGTAAATCTAACATAAATGCGTTAAGTCAATTCGTGCCATATAATTGAGGCCTTCTCAATACATATATAATTAAAATATAGGCATAAATAACCAAACCCAACTTCGACCCTAGTATCTGACCTTGCGCAACTTTAAGCAGCACAAATAAAAACAACAATACAGGTACAACTGTATTTCTATCTCTAAGAAGAGAAGTAACAGATCTTTTACCCACCTTATACCAAAACGATATCCAAGCTAAGAGCCCTATTAAGCCAGTCTCTAACATAACCTCCAACAATACATTATGAGGGCTTTTATTACTTGGCAATCCCGTTGTTACATTAATCAACCAACGGCCCGTTTCACCAACACCTAAAATCGGATTACCCCAAGTATAAGGAAGTAATTTCTACCAAATCAAGTCCCTACCACTAGTGTGAACGCTTTCAATAGTCTCCGATAATCTCTCCGCTAAGTCAACATGTGAGATAAGTAAGAAATAGACTCCATAACTCAATGCGATTACTCCCATTGAATTAAAAATCAGATTTTTTAATATTGCCTTTGATTTTGATTTTTTAAAAAGTATCACAATTAAGTGTCCAGCGAGAAGCAACAAGAAAGCTCCTCTTGATCCAGTTAATAACGCCACGGTAATCATGGCTAAATAAGGCACCAAACCAAGTATCTTATAAAATCTAAACTTTATTTTAGAGTTTATAATGACCTCAACCAAAATAATCATCGAGCCAATTGCCAATCCAGCTCCAAGGGCATTTTCATTTGCACCAAATAAGGATAATCGACCTTCTCCAGAAGAATCCTGTGAAAAGCCAGTACCCTCTGCATAAAATAGTGGTAATAACATTCCTCCACAAGTAAACCCCCATAGAACCACCTTACCAACGCCCAAGTCCTCTCTTGAGTGTAATAAGATACTGACAAGATAGGCGACTCTTATTAGGTCTTATGTGTGAAAATGTACAAGTAGTTGTCGAGTCAAACTTGATCAGCACACTTAATTTGAAAACTAGATTGATTCATACTATTCCAGTAAAACTGTTGACATATATTTCGAAGGTTTAGAAAATTGGCTAAATTAAAAATGCTAATAACGAGTTAATTAACTTAACCTCAGAGCACTAATAATCAAGGGGATTATCATTTTTTATGGTTTATTTGTAAGTAAAATGTGTGTTACAAAACCTGATAAAAAAAACAGAGTCAGAATATTTCTAGATCCTCATTTAAGTGAACTAAATTTTAAAAAACAGCTAAACCACTTTTGAAAACTAAAAGTCATCTTTTACTTAATGATGAAATTGTTACCATTGGTATAATCGGGACCACTGTGATGCTCTAAGTATTAATTAACCATCTCATAAGTAATATTTCCCTTACTCCAGCAGCCGAAACCTAGTGCTCAAAAGTGCCTGCCCCAGTAGCGCTTCTTGGATGAGGGAAGCTCTTGCCACAATTTGCGGGAACTTCGTGCTTTTAATTTTTTCACCAAATCACTAATTAAACTAGAATGTCGATAGCTCACATGAACATGATCACTTGATATCACTCTTTTTAATATCTCAATATCTTCAGCATCACAAATCTGTATCAGCAAAGTGCGACACCTTATTTTAATGTCTCCTTGAAGAACGCCATATCCATACTTAGTGCACCAAACCAAATGCATCGTCAAACGTGAAACCTTATGACTATTGGATCGCTATTCTCTCATAAACGCAATATAAGCTTTTTAGAAGCGAGATGCACTGAAAATTAGTTGTCTTAACTATTCCTGATACCAATACAACCAAAGGTCTAAAACACAAATTTTTTTCTAGAATCAGTAGGTTAAAATTGTCAGTCCCAATATCAGCCGCCATTTTTTTAAACTTTTCTAGTCCTACACCAATTACAAAACCATCCTTGAATTCGTGCAGCGGATACAAGGCAAGGTCCTAACGCGAGTAGTTGTTTTCCCATTCATCTGACCTTATATTAGAAACTAAACCTGATTCCCGCGCTTAGATCACAAACAACTATGCATTGATTCAATATTTAATAATCCTAAAACAAACACCAATGCAACAATAATAACAATAAAACGCGACACTCATTTTTTCAAAACACTTTTGCTTTCAGTATCCTTTGCACTTGAGCTAATGTAAATCATGCGCAAAGCAATAATTAAACTTAGAGGAACGGTGCCAATATCTCTTTTATAATCTTTTTAGTGGCCAATAATTTAGATCTTAAACTGGGTTCAACATGCCTCAAAACCCACTCTGCAATAAACTTTACTTTGTTTTTAACATCAAAATATATTTCACCGGTGTCCCAAATAACTAAAGCATATGGATAATTGCGATTCCGAATTTCACCTGGAAGATAACGTAATTGGCGCTCTTATCTACCTGTTTCCATTTCTCCAACTAAGAATACCGGTTTAATTATCATTAAAGTCTTATTAAAAGAACAATTTCAAACTTACTATCACAAAGTTTCGAAGACTAAATTCAAATTCATATCATCCCATCGGGATAAGATTGAAAATGTATTACTTAAGTTCCTTTTGCAAAACTACCATAACCGAAGATAGAAACCCTACTTGGAACCACCCCCATTTCCCTAACAGCATAGATCCGCCAAAAAATGAAAAAACAATTACCGCTATGAAACTTATATATAGGGAGTATACTAAGGTTTGGTGATAGTTAAATCCTCGTAAAAATAATGACCTTCTAAGTTTACGCAGTTCCTTTAGTTGATTGGATAGAATAGCCAAAAAAACCACTAACCCCAACAAACCCGCCTGCGACGTTACGTCTAGGAATATATTGTGGATACGAATTTTTGTATAGCCCCCATATTCCGGAAGAAGATTGACGTGATTTTCAAGACCAACCCCAAATATTGGATTATCTATTATCATGTTGATACCTGCTTCCCAAAGAATACTTCGACCAGTTGTTAAACTTCTTAGAACATCCTCATTGCCAGTTTGCTCACTGTTAAATACGTCACTAAGCTGCTCGACCGATTTTCCATATCTAAATTTCACACCGATGTCCAAGGCTCCGATTACTAGAAAAGCTGGTAAGAGAAGAATCAGAGCGAGGTTAATAAATTGCTTCATTTTTAATCCACTAAACCAAACAATGACTATTGACATTAATACCCTTCGACTGTCTGAAATCAATAAGGATAAAGAACCAATTGTTAAAATAGCAATGTTTAAATAATCCTTAGTTCTCCAGCCTTTACTATCCAATAAGCTTAAGTGCACCACTGGTGTGATTAAGAAAATAAAATCCACCAAAGCTCCGTATTGTGAACCAATAAAAACCTTTTGAAGGGTAATAAGGAAAACAATAATTATGGATGCATAAAAAACCGATATCATCTCATG
>JBNMFK010000052.1:0-16404 GCA_051269965.1 Algoriphagus sp.
AACAAACCTTCAGCTATGTGGTGATAACACCCAAGGTTTTATGAATTTTCGTCTTGTATCTTTAGAATCGGTTGGTTGCCCTTCGGGATTAAGAGTAGGTAAAGTTGAGTCATCAATCACAGAGGAAGAAATTCCTTTCTTGACTGTTTTACCAAATCCAAATAACGGTGAATTTGAGATTTCTTTAAATGCTGAAAGTGCTGGTGTTGCCAATATATTAATGATTGATTTAGTAGGCCGTACTGTTTTGGGAATTCAGTTAATGTCCATTCTGGCTTAAATTTCATTAATATTGATGTGAAAGGTGCCGTATCTGGAACATACTTTATTAAGACAACTCTTGGCATTCAGAAGGAAAGTAAGAGAGTTTTGATTTTATAAGAGATCAGCCTGAGGACGAAAAGATGTTCTTTGGATTAGAAAAATAAACTTTAATCTTCCGGAAATATTTTCGGAAGATTTTTTGTTTTAAGCCTTTTTTGTTGAGATGTTTAATAATGAAGAAGAAACTGGTTGTTTTAACTGGAGCTGGTATAAGTGCCGAAAGTGGACTCAGAACATTTAGAGATAGCGATGGCCTCTGGGAAAACCATAGGGTAGAGGATGTGGCAACGCCTGAGGCTTTTGCAGCGAATCCTAAACTAGTTTTAGATTTTTACAACGAGCGTAGGAAATTTGCATCAGAAGCCATTCCCAATCTTGCTCACAAAACCTTAGCGAAACTAGAGGCTTATTTTGACGTCAGCATTATTACTCAAAACGTAGATGATTTACATGAGCGTGGTGGTTCTTCTCATGTGCTTCATCTTCATGGGCAGTTAAGTCAGGCTAGGAGTATTTTAAATCCTAATAAAGTCTTCAATATTGGAAATAAGGCCATAAACTTTGGAGACTTGGCAGAAGATGGCGGCCAGCTGAGGCCGCACATTGTTTGGTTCGGAGAGGAAGTGCTTATGATAATAGAGGCAGCAAAGATTTGTGAAGAAGCAGACCTATTTGCAATTATTGGTACAAGCCTTCAGGTTTATCCCGCTTCGGGCCTCATTAATTATGTACCCAGAAATGCTCAGAAGTACCTTATAGATAGGTATTTACCAGAGGTAGTAGATATAAACCTCAATATGACTTTTTTAGAAGGGCCGGCCACAGAAATGGTACCCTTACTCATGAAAAAACTCACTGAGGAGGTTCAAAATTGAACTTTCAGTGAGTTGTTTCAAAAGAGTTTAAGTTTTTACTACGCAGTCTTTTGACCTTTATATTTGCCATCTAACCATCTGCCTGCTTTTACTTGGCCTACGTAGTTAACAATCTTTATTTTCTCGTATTGCTTAATGGCCATTTCAACTTGCATCATGTTTTCTTTGCGAAGTTTGATACCTGACTGGGCACCTTTATTCTTAACCTCTATGTAAAAACCTTCTTTGAGTGCTACCTTTTTGGTGGGTGGCCTACCTTTCTTACTTTGCGACATCTATTAAATTTAGCCTGTGAAACATATTGCTCAAGTATACAAAAAAATATTGGCAGTAAAAGTTCATTTTTTGTTTAATTAAATAAAAGTTAAAGATAGCTGGATGTTCATTTGGTTTTAATTTAAAAAATTTAAAATCAAGGTATTTCAAGGTGGAATAGTCTTTCAATCTTTTTTTATGAGGGAAAAGTAAGCTTTTTTGGTTTTAATAAAAATATCTTCAGATGTAGATTATGATATAAATTTTAGTAATTCTCATGCTGTTTTAAGGCGTATATTTTTCGCCAATGATTTTGTATTTTATCTCACAAAAAGCTAAAAACATACCCATGAGAGGGTATTGGAAACATGTGATAACGGGACTGTTATCTCTAATTCATTTTTTGGCTATAAAGCACAAATGAAACAAGTGAGGGTAGTTTATGATTACAGGATAAATATAGAAAAAGCTGGAGTGAAAACGGTACTTTCTCATTCTAATATCATTGGAGATATGTATAAGAAAAGAAGGTTTAATTGCCTTGACTATGGCAAATACTCTAATGGATGTTTCGGAAGACTCACCATTGAACTTTAAGTCTATTAGTCTCAGATTTAACATATAGACAGATAAAGCCGCCCACTGAACTCATCGATAAAATGGTTAATATTCATAAAAAAAAGAGTTTTAATAAGATCGGAAATTCATATGATTTGACCTTGGCAGAGTTATAAATCTATGAGATGTTTTTTTGTACAGGAGGATATCAA
Source organism: Algoriphagus sp. (assembly GCA_051269965.1). GTDB lineage: Bacteria > Bacteroidota > Bacteroidia > Cytophagales > Spirosomataceae > Arcticibacterium. The sequence goes on from JBNMFK010000052.1 coordinate 2,225, forward strand.
CTATCCCATTGAAGTAGGATTTGAGAGTAGAAGAACGGCCTTTGACCGTTATTTAGAGGCTGTTTTGTTTTGGGAAATTATACTCATCAGATAGAAGAGGTGATAGAAAGGACTTTGTCTCAGTCCCGATCTAAACCTTGGCTATAAATGGATTCTACATTTTTGAAAAGGATTAACTAGTTCTCACTATGAAAAAGCTCATTGAGGTAGTCCTGATAAGGTTTTAGGATTCTACACCCTTCCACTAGTTCATTTTTAAAGTCTTTTCTACAAACTACTTTTTCTTCAAATCTACGGGTGAAAAAGAGTTCTTTATATCGTAAAAGTTCTATTTCTGGGTGGTCAATGTCGTAACCTTTCGGTTTAGTTTTGAGCCTTGATCCTTGTATTTCATTAAAGTATTTCCTGAAAGCTACATTGTCAATTATACCTTTTAGGTTCTGGGGATTATAGTCGATTTCTTGTCTGAACTGGGCTAAGTTATCTGACCCTGTGTCCCACATACCTCCACCAAGCATGCTATGACCATTGGGTTCTATTTGAAAATAGAAATCTACGCGGCCACTACTCTTTCCTCCAGGACAGAAACTTGCTCCAAAGTAATTTTTATAAGGTCTTTTATCTTTTGAAAACCTTATATCTCTGTTGATACGAAGGATACATTTTTTAATATCCGTTTATAATAAATCGTTTTGAAAAATCTTTAAATCCTCTAAGGCTTCTGCACAGAAATCTATAAAATTTTGACGACTCTCATCATACCATTTTCGGTTGTCTTGAAACCATTCTTTATGATTGTTTTCCTGTAATTTTTCTAAAAATCGGAAAGTATTTGGGTCTATCATGGCCTAAATTTCTAATTTTACCATCTTATTTACAAATCTTATATTATAAAATTGAATGGCCAGAATTCTAACAGGTATACAAGCCAGCGGTAAACCTCATTTGGGAAATATTTTGGGGGCTATTGTTCCAGCGATTAAGCTTTCTCAAGACCCTAAAAATGAGTCTTTTCTTTTTATAGCCGATTTACATAGCCTAACTAGTGTAAAAAATCCAAAACTGTTAAAAGAAAATACGAAAGCAGTGGCTGCTGCTTGGCTCGCTTGCGGATTTGATACAGATAAAAATTATTTTTATCGTCAGTCTAAACTAGCTTCCTATCATACAGAATTAATGTGGTATTTGAATTGCTTAACACCTTTTCCAATGCTTGCAAATGCTCATTCTTTTAAAGAGAAATCTAACAAATTATCAGACGTAAACGCTGGATTATTTACTTATCCTGTTCTTCAGGCCGCTGATATAGTCCTTTATCAGGCAGATTTTGTACCGGTGGGTAAAGATCAGAAGCAGCATTTGGAAATGTCTAAAGATATTGCGGCGTTATTTAATAGGACTTATAAAGAGGTTTTTGTTCTGCCAGAGTCTAGAATTGATGAAACTGTAATGACTATTCCGGGAACGGACGGTCAGAAGATGTCTAAGTCTTACAATAACTATATTGATATTTTTGAGCCAGAAAAGATCCTTTACAAATCCATAAAAAAAATAATTACAGATGCTACGCCGCTAGAAGAGCCAAAGAACCCAGATACTTGTAATGTTTTTGCCTTGTATGCATTACTGGGTTCGGATGAGCAGGTAAGTCTTATGCGTCATAATTACGAAGTAGGGAATTATGGATATGGTCATGCTAAAAAGGAACTTTTAGATTTAATTTTAGAGCGTTTTGTAAAGGAAAGAGAGGTGTATAATTACTATATGGAAAACGAAGAGGCCTTAGAAAGAAAACTGGTTGAAGGAGAAAAAAAAGTCGAGGTGATAGCTAAAAAAACAATGACCGCAGTGCGAAAAGCTTTGGATTTTGATTAATGCGGCTTATGGAAAGATTTTTTGATGAAATAGTAGCTTTGGATCAAAAGTTTTTTCTGCTCCTTAATGGTCTTCACACACCATTTTGTGATGCTGTTATGCCTTGGATAACAGGAAGAAGCTCTTGGTTACCTCTATACCTGCTGCTTATTGTTTTTATTGCTTATAAATTTCCAAAGAGGCAGGCAATTATTTCTATTTTATTGATCCTTGTCGCGGTAGGAGCTGCAGATTATATCACCTCTGGTATAATGAAACCTCACTTTCAAAGGTTAAGGCCTTGCCATGAAACAGGATTGTCTGGAATGGTTCACTTGATAGTCAGTTGTGGTGGTAAATTTGGTTTTGCATCATCTCATGCTGCCAATTCTTTCGCCTTATTCGGTAGTTTGTATTTTATTCTAAAAAAGTATCCAATCATTGTTTGTATTATGTTCCTTTGGGCAAGTTTGGTGTCTTATAGTCGTATTTATGTAGGCGTACATTATTTTGGTGATGTCTTAGTTGGTGGTTTAGTAGGTTTTTTTATAAGTTTAATTTTTTATAAAATTTTATCAATCAAAGTTAAAAAATAATGAAGAAAGTAGTTTTCCTTTTTATGTTAGCATTAATCTCTTTTTGTACTAGTGCTCAGTCCATTACAGACGGTACATGGTTTAATGAAGAAAAAGATGGTAGGATACAGTTTTACATACAAGCGGATAAGCTTTATGGCAAAATAGCTTGGTTGCAAAAGCCAGAAGAGAATGGAAAGTCGAGATTGGATGTAAACAATCCTAAGGCATCTGATGCTAAAAAACCATTGCTAGGCCTCGTTTTTTTAAAGGGTTTTGTGAAAGATGGAACAAAAGCATGGGAAGATGGTACCATTTACGATCCTAAAAGTGGTAAAACATATTCCAGTACCATTGATGCAGCAAACCCAGATAGATTAGACGTAAGAGGGTTTGTAGGTTTTTCTTTTTTAGGCAGAACTACCGTATTTACAAGAGCTACAAAATAAAGTCATAGTAGAAATAAAGAGAAGGAGATGCCAATTTTTGGGTCTCCTTTTTTTGTCGGCCATTGATCTTAAAAACGGTCTCCAAGGCCGTCGTCAAAATATCTGCTACTTATATCATCTTCTTCGAAACCTTCTGTCTTTGCGTTAGCTATTTTTCTAAGAATACTTATTTGGCCCGTGTGGTAAATGTCATGTTGTATAATGCCATGAATAAGTGTGTAATAATCATATTCAGAACCTGGTACTAATTCACTTAAGAAATTATCGTCTTTTTTCCCAAGCTCAGTAATCAGTTCATCATGACTTAGACTAAGCTCCATAAGTAACGTCTCAAGCTCAAACTTATTTACTTTAGGAGCTGAGCCAAAGTTTGTCTTTTCATCATTTATTTGATACCCGTCACCCCCTTGTAGTCTTTTTAGAGTAAAAATTCTCCAACTAGTGATATGGTAAATAAGTTCTGCAATGGTGTGTACCGTAGGGGTTTTGAAACTCGCCTCTTTTGGTGTCAGGTCTTTTACTGATTCTAATAAAGAAGGCCCATGCCAAGCACTTCCATGAAATCCTGCGTCTAAAAGGGTTTTGATACGATACACTAAAAGATTTTCTTCGTTTATTTCAGCCATTTGTTCTTTTTTTATTCCCATAACACCCAAATCATACCTAAATGGTAAGTGTCATGTTGTATTAAGCCAGTTAATAATTTGTAGTAATCATAGTGTTCACCTGGAACACGTTCGGTTAAAAAGGTATCGTCTTTTTGTTCGAGAAGATCCACTAATTTCTTCTGAGTATCCCTAAAAAGTTGAATTAAAGCTTTCCAGTTTTCTTGCGAGGTGGTTTCTTGTGTTCCCCAGTTGGCCTCATCTGTCTCTAAAGTAAAATGAATGTTATCCTTAAGTTTTTCTATTATAAACTTTCTCCAGGCAATCATATGGTAAGTAAGCTCAGCTATAGTTCTTTTTGAGAAGCCATGTTTTTGGTCTACTTCATTCGGAGGAAGACTATTAAGCATCTCCAGAACCGACGGACCATGCCAAGCATCTCCTCTGAAGACTGTTTCTAAATTATCAATAATTTTTTCTAGCTCTTTGCTCATTAAATATGACTAAACGCCTTTTGACAAAATTGATAAAAAAAATGGAGGGATGGAAATGATTTTAAGAAATGCTTTTATCCATCCCGCATCAACATTTTTGAGGATGTTTGTTCCTTTTGTGCTAATGATAAATACAGTTTAAATACCTAAATATTTACCATCTCTCCTGTTTTGACCGATTCGTCACAAGCTAAAGCTACTTTTAAGCTGTTTACGGCGTCGTTCCAATGCTTTGTTAAATCCAGGTCCTCTTGAATAGATTTAAGAAAATAAGTTTGTTCTCTGTGGCAAAGTTCTTGGTGGTCTGGCTCATCATCTAAAACTATCCATTCGTCTGGTTTGATGAATTCATTACCGGAATCCAAATCAGCATAATGTACTTTTAAGGATTGAGTTTTACTGTGAGAGTCTATATCGTCTGATTTCCCCGAAGAACTGGCATCTTTAGCGACAATGGAAACAGAGCCTTTAGGGCCAACTACATCCTTTATAAAGAAGGCGGTTTCACTCATCATCGGCCCCCAGCCAGCCTCATACCAACCTATTGAACCGTCGTCAAATCTAATTTGTAGTTGACCATAATTATAATTCCACTCAGGTATTTCATTAGTAAGTCTTGCTCCAATTGCAGATACTTTAACGGGCTTAGCCTTGGTCATTAAGCACATAATATCAATATAATGAACGGCACAATCCACAATAGGACTTAGACTATTCATTAAATTTTTGTGGACGTCCCACATATACCCATGGCTTTGTTGGTTAAGATTCATCCTCATTACTAAGGGTTTGCCCATAGTTCTAGCTATTTCTACAAATTTCTCCCAAGATGGATGTACCCTCAAAATATAGCCTATAACTAGCTTTTTGTTTTTCTTTGCAGCTAAACGAACCACTTTTTCAGAACCAACCACGGAATCAGCCAAAGGCTTCTCAATAAAAACATGACAGTCTGCCTCTAAAGCTTCGAGAGCATAGGACTCATGAGTATCTGGATAAGTAGATATACAAACTGCATCGGGTTTTGTCGTCTTTAGAGCGTGGTAATAATCGTCAAATAAAGGATAATTGCCTTCAAGACTTTTGTTTAATTTGCTTTTACTATCACCTCGAGAAACGATACCGCAAATCTCAAACTCGATCATGTCATGGTATGCTTTTGCATGTGAAGCACCCATATTTCCTGCACCTACTACAAGTATTCTTATTACTGACATAGCAATTAATTCATTAAATCAGAGCGAGTTTATTTGAATTTCATCTAGAGCCCTAAACGTCATAAAAAAGCTCGAAGATTTCTCCTCGAGCTTTCGATATAGAAATTCTTTAAATTCTTATTTTATGTACATCACTTCTTTCACAGCAGCTATCACCCTTTTCTCATTTGGAAGCGTAGCTTCAAGGAATGTAGGTGCATAGTTTAATGGAATATCCCTACTGTTTACTCTAATCACTGGGGCATCTAAGTAATCAAAAGCATTTCTCTGCAAATGATAAGAAATCTCTGAAGATATAGCAGCAAGTGGTGGTCCTTCCTCGACTACCACGCATCGATTGGTTTTCTTTACAGATTCCACAATAGTGGCGTAATCTATAGGTCTTACCGTTCTCAAGTCAATAACTTCTGCGTTAATACCCTCTTTTTTAAGGGCTGCAACAGCTGGTAAAATTACTCTTGGAATCATTTTTCCAAAAGATACAATGGTGACATCGCTTCCTTTTTCTATTACAGCGGCTTTTCCTATCGGGATTAAATATTCGCCCTCAGGGACTTCTGCCTTATCACCATACATCACCTCAGACTCCATGAAAATTACAGGGTCAGGATCTCTAATTGCAGATTTGAGAAGTCCTTTAGCATCGTAGGGGTTAGAAGGGATAATAACTTTAAGACCAGGGGTATTGGCAAACCAGTTTTCAAAATTAGAAGAGTGTTGTGCTCCTAATTGACCTGCATTCCCTGTAGGCCCTCTAAAGACTATAGGACAAGAGTATTGTCCCCCAGACATAGACATTATTTTGGCGGCAGCATTGATGATTTGATCTATGGCTACCAATGAGAAATTAAAAGTCATATACTCTACGATAGGTCTCAGGCCATTAATGGCAGCTCCAACTCCTATTCCAGAGAAACCGAGCTCGGAAATAGGTGTATCAATAACTCTTTCTGGGCCAAATTCATCAAGCATACCTTGACTTGCTTTATAGGCCCCATTGTATTCTGCCACTTCTTCACCTAGAAGAAAAACGTCTGTATCTCGACGCATCTCTTCAGACATAGCTTCCTTAATGGCATCTCTGAATTGAATTTCTCTCATTTAATTCTTTTTATTTCTATTCGGAAAACGCTGTTGCCTCCGAAAGCTCAAGATGCGAAATTAGCTAACACTATTTAAATATGGAAGTATAATTTTAGGTAATTGGGTTGGTTTTGCTTTTATCTTGATTTGGATACCAAAACTTCTTCGAAAAGATTAGTAAAATGGTCTTGGTGTTTATTTTTCTTTTGGAACTGCCAAGGTTAAATTTGCCCGATGAAAATCACTCAGCTATACATTTATCCAGTTAAGTCCCTTTCGGGAATACCTGTGCAGAAGTCGTACGTTACCGACAGAGGTTTAGCCTATGATAGAAGATGGGTATTAGTGAATGAAAATAACGTTCATGTCACACAGCGAGAGCACCCTGAAATGGTTCATCTAAAACAGGCCATCTTAGAAAAAGAGATAGAAGTGAGAAATGAACAGACTCAGGAAGCCATTTTAATTCCATTTTTATCTACCTCTACACGTATAGAAAAAATACATGTCTGGGATGATGTTTTTGATGCAATAGAAGTATCTGAAAAGCTAAGTACATGGTTTTCAAATTTTTTAAAGAAGGAAGTTAGACTCATGTACCAGTCAGATGAGAGTAAAAGGAGCATTGATAAACAATATAGACATCAGGATAATGATGTGGTGAGTGCGGCAGATGGATATCCTATATTAATTACAAGCGAAGAAAGTTTAAATGACTTAAATGCTAGATTGACAGAACCCGTTGAGATGTTAAGGTTCAGGCCAAACATTGTTTTAGAAGGTATAGAGGCTTATGGCGAAGATGAGCTAGGAAGGCTTGGTTTGGATGAAGCAGAGATTATTGGTGTGAAAAATTGCTCAAGATGCATCATGGTCACTAATAAACTAGACGGCAGCCTAAGGGATAATGAGCCATTAAAAACCCTTTCCAATTATAGAAGAGTGGAGGGGAAGGTATTATTTGGAAGAAACTTTTTGGTAGCTAGTCAGGGGCAAATAATCATCGGTATGGAGGTACATGCATTATGAATATTATTTTCAAAGCATTTCAATTCTTTAATGTCATAAGCTTAAACGTGGTTTTTGGAGCAGTTATCAGCTCTATTATGTTTTGGAAACTCCCGGATGGGAGTGGTATATTTGATGAGGCTTCATTGATTCTTTTGGGGATTTGTACTTGGATTATTTATATCCTAGATAGAATATTAGATTTGAAGGTTTATCCAGAGAAGAAGACCAAGAGACACCTCTTTCATGAAAAAAATCAATATAACCTGTCTTTACTTTTAATAGTGCTTGTTTTTCTAGCAGGTGTTTTATCTTTTTTTATTCCTAGACCTATTTTTAGTTATGGTTTAGTGTTGTCCATTGTGTTGGCGGTCTATTTTTTAGTTCTAAATAATGTGTTGAAAAATAAAAAAATGCAGTGGGTCAAAGAACCGACAACGGCCATTTGCTATTGTTTGGCGGTAATTGGGATAGCTTTTGTAGACCAATCATCTATCAATACAAGCGGCTGGGTTTTGGCTTTAATGTTCTTTTTAATTGTTTCGCAAAATCTTTTGATATTCTCTTATTTTGAGAATGTTTCTCAAACAAATCAATCAAACTCTGCAACCTTATTTGGAGAAAAGAATACCTTGCGGATTATCAGATTCTTAGGATTTATAGTTCTCTTCTTCGCCATTTTCTTATTTTCTAATGGTTGGGATTATATTAATAAGGTAGGTTTAGTGTTAGCTGTTATGAGTCAAGTCTTATCATTTCTACCAGCTCGGCAAGCTTACTTTTCAAAGAATGATCGGTACAGATGGTTAGGAGATGGCGTTTTTCTATTACCCGCTCTACTTCTTATTTTTTAGATTTTTTTTCCCCAGATTTGCCTTGACTCTGGTCTCTAAGCTCTTTTTTTTTGGTTCTTTTTGGTCTTGTTGCTCCATTTTGGTCTGCCCTCGACGGTAGAGGTACAACAGTATTCCAGACAAGGCGAACATGAGAAAGAAATAGCTATCCTTCATATCAACGCCTTTATAAATGAATTGGTCAACCCACATTATTAATAATGCTAGGCTTCCGAATAACAGGAAGGTATTGTAATATTTTTTCATTGATGCTATGAGATAGGTTAGTAATTTCCGAAAATATTTGGTCGATTGAAGGAAAATGGCTCTGGAGTTATTGCTTTTGCTAAACCTTGAGCTTTCCTATCTTGAGGAATTTTTCAAAGACCGAAGCGGTATGCGGAGCGTCTGAAAGCTCTTCAGTAAGGTCTTGGCCCGCCCAATGCTCGTAGTGTTTTCCATTTTTCCAAAGTCTAGAATCTGTTACATCATAAATGATACCATCCAGAGCCACCCAGATTTCTTCTCTGTCCTGACCATTTCTTAAGGCTAATTGTTGTTTTTTATACTCCTTTAAGGCATCCATTCGTTAACTTATCACGTATTATTAACAAATAACAACTCTTATGAGGATTAGTTTTAAAAAATTGGCAAAAAAATTGTCAGGTGAACTAATAACAAATAATTTCGCATATATTTAAAATCGAAAATTAAACGATTGAATGAAAAAAATAAGTGGTTTTTTAGCTTTAGCAGTTATACTGGTTAGTGTATCCTTTGCTTGCAAAGAGAAGGTAGCTCCATTCTCTGAAAGAATAGCGAAAGTTTGGGTACCAAGAATTGTTCTTGAAAATGGGAGTACAGTGTATTCCAATGGAGGATCAAATAACTTAAAACCATCTTATGCTTCTTATAGGTTGAATTTATCTTCTCCACCTCAGGCAATACTTACTGAGGTTGATGGTCAAACTTATTCAGGAACATACAGCATTAATGGTGAAAGTTCACTGACCATATCAGGAATTTCTCCGGAGCCTACTGGTACAAGTGGAACACTCGAGTATAGTATTAATTCTTTATCAGAAACAAGCGATGAGCTAATAATAACGCTCAACACATTATACGCAAAAACGGGTAATACAACCAATAAGTACACGCTCTTACCACAGTAATTAAAATATTTTTTAAAAAAGGTAGGCCATCAGCCTGCCTTTTTTTGTTTATGCTTATGGAAAATAACAGAACAGAATTAGGAGAGATAGGAGAGTTTGGTCTCATCGAAAGAATAAAAAGTGGGGTGATACAGTATCAACCGTCGACTGTTTTTGGTATTGGAGATGATGCTGCAGTGATTGATTCAGGAAGTCACTATACATTAATTTCAACAGATATGTTGGTAGAGGGTGTTCATTTTGATTTAACTTATGTACCCTTAAAACATTTGGGCTATAAGGCCATTGCCGTGAATATGTCGGATATAGCGGCTATGAATGGTATTCCAAAACAAGTAACTGTAAGTCTTTCTTTAAGTAATAGATTTTCTGTAGAAGCAGTAGAAGAAATCTACGATGGTATTTATGCGGCATGTGAGAATTATAAGGTGGATTTAGTGGGAGGAGACACCACTTCTTCTCGTTCAGGTTTGGTTATTTCTGTTACGGCCATTGGAGAAGTGTCTAAAGAAGCCATTGTTTACAGGAAAGGTGCTAAAGTAAATGATGTTCTTTGCACTACTGGTGATTTAGGAGCGGCATATTTGGGCCTTCAAATCCTTGAAAGAGAAAAGCAAGTTTTTTTAGATAATCCAGAAATGAAGCCAGAATTGAATGAACATGAGTATCTGGTAGGACGTCAATTACGTCCTGAAGGGCGTACCGACATTATACACGACCTTAAAGAAAAAGGAATAGTCCCGACGAGTATGATAGACATTTCTGATGGCTTAGCCTCAGAAATCATTCATATTAGTAAAGCTTCAGGTGTAGGTTTAACTGTTTTTGTCGATAATCTACCGATAGAAAATAAGACTTTAACTACAGCTAACGAATTTAAAGTAAGTCCAATAACCGTGGTCATGAATGGTGGAGAAGATTACGAATTGCTAATGACTTTAAGTCAAGAAGATTATGAGAAAGCTAAAGCAATTACCGAAATTACTCCGATAGGTTTCGTAACCGAGGATAAAAGCAATATTTTAGTAACTAATTCTGGAGAAAAAATAACTATTACTGCTCAAGGATGGAATCATCTAGAAAATTAAACTACCTCTTTTTATTCACCTTTTTATTTAGTGGCTGTTTTCAAAAAGAGACTCATTCCGATTTTCAAGCAAAACTAAGTCAATTGAAAAAAGCTTATGCTCCAGATAGTCGCACAGCCGTTTTTGAGTTTGAAATAGAAAAAGGAGTGCTGAGGGGGGAGGTAGATAATCCTATCCTAAAAATTAAAGTAGACTCGGTTCTTAACGCATACGGTTTAAATTTAATAGATTCTTTATTACTTCTACCTAACTTAAAAGATACTTTGGCCTATGCCAATGTTTCTGTGGCTAGTTTGAGAACAAGACCTGCGGAATCTTCAGAATTAGCCACGCAAGCACTTTTGGGCACTCCGCTACGTGTACTAGAAAAAAAAGGTTCTTGGTATAGAGTTCAAACGCCTGACAGTTATATAGGTTTTCTGGAAGGTTCAGCCATGTCATTTAAAAGTGATTTCGATTGGCATGCGGGTAAAGTAATTTTCATTGAACCTTATGGATTTGCATTTGAAAACGCCAGTAACCGAGCTAGCAGCGTCTCTGATTTGACCTTTGGCAATATTCTTAAATTGATCAGCCAAGAAAACGGTTTTTCGAAAATTATGTTTCCAGACGGCAGAGTAGCTTTTGTAGAGAGTAAGTCGTTAAAGTCGATAGGTGAATTTGTGAAAGAAACAGAGGCTAGTAACGCTGCTCTTTCTAGCCAAGGCTTAATGGGCGTTCCTTATCTCTGGGGTGGCACAAGCTGGAAAGGGGTAGATTGTAGCGGATTTACAAGAACTTCCTTCCTGATGAATGGCGTATACTTGCCAAGGGATGCTTCTCAGCAAGCGTTGGTGGGAGATCTTGTGAATACATCGGATGGTTTTGAAGAATTAAATCAAGGAGATTTGCTCTTCTTTGGGCGTGAAACCAAGCAAGGATCTAAAGTGGTTCATGTAGCTATTTATCTAGGAGACTTGAAATTTATTCATTCTTCCGGGATGGTGAGATACGGAAGTTTTGATAAAGCATCACTCAAGTTTGATTCCTACAACTTAGATAGATTTCTCTTTGCCAAAAGAATTATAGGAAGCGAGAATATAAGATATCTTGACCAAGAAAAACTTTACTAAAATGATAAGAATTTTAATCACCTTGATAGGTGTAATATTGATGTTTTCGTGTAATTCAAATCATCAGAAACTTTCTGATAAGGCTTATAATAGCCTCCCAGAGGATGATAAGAGAAGTGCTGCGTATGCTTTGGAGGGTATAGATTTAGAGGATCGTGATTTAGAACTTACACTTTTTGCTTCCGAGCCTATGATGACTAATCCTACTAACATGGACATCGATGCGAGAGGCCGTGTTTGGATCTGTGAGGGTTATAATTATAGGAACAGACTCAACCCTGATAACGACTACAAAGGAAAAGGAGATCGTATCCTCATTCTGGAAGATACAGATGGTGATGGCAAGGCAGATAAAACTACGGTTTTTTATCAAGGAGAAGATATTAATTCTGCCTTAGGAATAGGTGTTTTTGGAAATAGAGTAATTGTGTCAAGGAGTCCTTATGTATTCGTTTTTACTGATGAAGATGGAGATGATATTCCGGATAAGAAAGAAGTTTTATTTGAGGGAATAGGTGGAGAAGATCATGATCATGGTATGCATGCGTTTACTTTTGGCCCAGATGGCAAGTTTTACTTTAATTATGGGAATGCTGGAAATGGTCTATTAACTAGTAAAGGGAAGACTTTAAAAGATAAACAAGGCTCAGTTATCAATGGAGAAGGAAAACCCTATAGAGAAGGTATGGTGTATCGTTCAGATTTGGATGGTTCGAACGTAGAAATCTTAGGATGGAATTTTAGAAATAATTATGAGTTAGCCGTAGACTCTTATGGTCTTATGTGGCAATCTGATAATGATGACGACGGAAATAGAGGTACTCGGGTTAATTATGTAATGGACTATGGGAATTACGGTTACAAGGATGAGATGACAGGAGAAGACTGGAGAACAAGACGTGTTAATCTTGAAGACTCAATCCCTTTAAGGCACTGGCATCTTAACGATCCTGGGGTCGTTCCAAACCTACTTCAAAACTACGCTGGGTCACCTACAGGAATATTGGTTTATGAGGGGAAGCTTCTGCCTAAAAGGTATCAAAATCAATTGATTCATACAGATGCTGGACCTAATGTGGTTCGGGCTTATCCTGTTGATAATCAGGGAGCAGGATATTCTGCAAAGGTTTTAAATATACTCAATGGTGGAAAGAGAGATAAATGGTTTAGACCTTCAGATTTGACTGTTGCTCCAGATGGCTCCTTATTTATTAGTGATTGGTATGATCCCGCCGTGGGTGGTCACGCTTTAGGTGATACAGATAAGGGAAGAGTGTACAGATTAGCTCCTAAAGGACATAAATATCAAGTAAATAAGCCAGACTTTGAGAGTATTGAGGGTAATCTAAAAGCTTTACAAAGCCCCAATGTGGCTACGAGGTACATTGCTTGGAATAACCTTCATGACCGTGGGGAGGACGCAGAAGCTGCTTTAAATGAGCTTTGGGAAACGGGTGAATCAAGAATGCGTGCAAGAGCTTTTTGGCTGTTAAGTAAACTTCCACAAAAAGGTAAATCATACATTGAGCTAGCAGCAAAAGATAGTGATGGAAACATTCGCATAGCGGCTATTAGAGCTTCAAGAGAGCAAATTGGTGCTGATTTTTCAGAGTTTTATTTGAAGCTCGCGTCAGATTCATCCGCTCAGGTCAGGAGAGAAGTAGCCTTAGCTATTCGACATGAAATAGCACCGAAAGTGTGGCAAAAACTGGCTATGTCTTATAAAGGGGGTGACAGATGGTTTTTGGAAGCTTTGGGAATAGGTGCAGAGGGCCAATGGGATTCTTATCTGACAACTTATTTGAAGGTAATTGGAGAAGACTGGATAAAGCAAGAGGCTTCATTAGATATTGTATGGCGTAGTAGAAGTTCGCGAACCCTAGACCTTTTGGGTCAAATCATAAAACAGGAGCCTTTGGCATCTAAATGGAGATATTATAGAGCAATGGATTTTCAGACCAAAGGAGATAAGAACAGCATGCTCATGAAACTTTTAGCTGGGTCAGATGAGACTAGCGAGCAAGTTGCTATTTTTAGGCAATTGACCCTTCAGAATTTAGACGATTATCCAAAGCTTAAGGAAGAAATAGGTGCCACAATGTCGGTTGTTGGCACTGAAGATTTTCTGGATATTGTGAAGAAGTATGGTCTCATTAACCAAAAAGAAAGACTTTTAGACATCATAAGAGAAGATAAAGAAAAAAGTAATATTCAATTGGCTGCGAATTCATTCGTAGACTTTTATGGTATGGATGAAGTAAGGAATTACTGTATAGAAAAAGATACAAGTTTGGCAAGGAACGCCATAGAACGCTTTGGCTTAGTTGATTCCGAACCTATGACGGAACTCCTTATTACGTTGTTCCAAGATGATTCTGTAGATATTTCCTTAAGAAAAGAAGCTATGTTAGCTATGAATGGCTGGGATAGTGAGTCAAGGCTATGGGAACTTATTAAGGCTGGAGAGGTCCCTGAAGATGTGATGGATATAGCGAAAGAACATATGGCTAGAACTTGGCATCAGGATATTAGGGCCAAGGCTAGCGATTTCTTTGGAGATAAACAGGTCGCTGCCTTAGATGTGAGTAAATTATTGGCCATGGAAGGTAAAGTAGCGGATGGTAAAGTTGTTTTTAAGACTTATTGTATTAGCTGTCATGTGGCCGATGGTCAAGGGATTAATTTTGGTC
>JBNMFK010000053.1:0-16241 GCA_051269965.1 Algoriphagus sp.
CAAATCCCAATACACCCTATAAAACGGATATATATAGAGTTTTCATATCATACTTGTCCTACTTACCTAAAATTATGAGTTCTAAGTCTGTAAACGACTTAGAAAAGGGGGAGAATAACTTCTATAATAATTAGAACAGAATGAGCTGGGGCGTAAGTTTTAATATCTAAACCTTAATGCTTTTGGTGAGCGTTGTAGCTATGAAATAATGTTGGTAATACCTCACAAAAAGATAAAGCACAAGTACGTATATCGTTCTGAATGTCTCATTATAAAATCAAGCCAAATGGATAAGTCAGAACTTTATCAGAAGAAATCTTGGTGCTGTTGGTAAGATGGGGTCAGAGAATCATTCACAGCTAAGACCGTAGAAAAAGAAAGGCATTTTTATAAATCAATAAATCTTCGAAAAGTGTTTGCCCATTAGGGTGCAAAACCACTCCTAGACGAGATTTTGTTAATGATAGAATTCATGATCTGTTTGTATACAGGTATTCGGGGTACTTCATTTATTTTGATTTGTTGAAAGATATCCATCTATTTGCTCGAGTATTTGATGTATGAGTTTTAATTTATGAAGGTCTCAAACCGCAGTCATGCTTAACTTGGATGGTACAGTAGAGGATGGAAAACATTCTTTTAGCATATAATTTCGTATCAAATACGAATATGAAACACATGATAGACTCTACGGAACATTTTAATTACGTCGATTACCTTTGGGATGATAAAAAGGCTGCAGAGTTAGGAGATGACCAAGTGGCCCTCTTCTTATACAGGTCAAATATTCTTGGAGCAGATTTGAGAATCACCAACTATGGCGGCGGTAATACCAGTTGCAAAACCATTGAGAAAGATCCATTAACTAATGAAGAAGTGGAGGTCATGTGGATCAAAGGTTCAGGTGGCGATATAGGCACATTGACCAAAGCCGGAATTGCAGGTCTATATACGGAGAGATTACGAAACCTAAAAAATGTTTATGGCGGCTTAGCTGATGAAGACCGTATGGTAGGCTTGTTCAATCATTGCATTTATGACCTTGATAGCAAAGCCCCATCGATAGATACTCCATTACATGGATTGCTCCCTTTCGAGCACATTGACCATTTGCATCCAGACGCCCTAATTGCGGTAGCCGCAGCAAAAGATAGCGAAAAAGTAACCAAGCAAATTTGGGGTGCCACGATGGGTTGGGTGCCATGGCAAAAGCCAGGGTTTGACTTGGGGCTTCAGTTGGAAAAATGTCTAAATGACAATCCTGGAATACGAGGTATTGTCTTAGGTAGCCATGGTCTTTTCACATGGGGAGATACTTCTTATGAATGCTATATAAATAGCCTTAAAGTCATAGAAATGGCCTCGGAGTATATTGAAAATAAAATAAAGGAAAATGGAAGTGTCTTTGGAGGGCAAAAAGTTGAGAGTCTGCCAAAAGAAGAACGTCAAGAGAAAGCAGCTGAATTGATGCCAATGCTAAGAGGCCTGTGCTCTTCTGAAAACAGGATGATTGGCCATTTTACAGACAGTGATGTGGTGCTTGAATACATCAATAGTTATGATTTAGAACGTCTAGCACCGATGGGAACCTCTTGTCCTGATCACTTTCTCAGAACCAAGATTCAACCCTTAGTACTTCAACTAAATACGAATGAAGATCTTTCCAATACGGAAGTAATTATTGATAAATTAAAACCAGCATTCGAACAATACAGGAAAGAGTACCAGGCATATTATGATACTCATAAACGAGACAATAGTCCGGCCGTTCGTGATGCCAATCCGGTTATTATTATCTATCCGGGTGTTGGTATGTTTAGTTTTGCCAAAAATAAGCAGACGACTAGAGTTGCTAATGAGTTTTATGTTAACGCTATCAATGTCATGCGTGGTGCGGAAGCCATTACTGCTTACACGTCATTGCCTAGACAAGAAGCCTTCGATATAGAATATTGGTTGCTAGAGGAAGCAAAGCTTCAGCGAATGCCAAAAGAGAAACCTTTATCTCGCAAGGTAGCTCTTGTCACAGGTGCAGGTGGAGGAATTGGTAAAGCAATTGCTGATAAACTGGTTGCTGAAGGAGCGAATGTGGTATTGACAGATATTTCGGAAGAAAGGCTTAAAGAAGCCTTAGCAACATTCGGCAGAGATACTGCGAGCTATGCAATTTGTGATGTTACCAAAAGCGATTCAATTATAGAAGCATTAAAAAAAGCTTGTGTGGAATTTGGTGGAGTAGATATCGTAGTTCACAGTGCTGGCTTGGCCATTTCGAAACCCCTTGAAGAGACGACTGAAAAGGATTGGGATATTCTTCAAAATGTTCTTGTGAAAGGACAATTTGAATTAGCGAAACAGGCAGTCGTCATATTACGAAAGCAAAGTTTGGGAGGAGACTTCATATGCATTGCCAGTAAAAACGGTTTAGTGTCTGGCCCCAACAACGTCGCTTACGGAACTGCAAAAGCGGCACAACAGCATATGGCAAGACTCCTTGCAGCTGAGTTAGGTGATGATAAAATTCGAGTAAACACAGTCAACCCCGATGGGGTTATCGTTGGTAGTAAAATATGGGAAGGCGATTGGGCAGAAGGACGTGCTAAAGCTTATGGAATTACGGTAGATGAACTTCCGGCACACTATGCCAAACGTAATCTTTTAAATGAAATTATTTATCCAGCAGACATTGCCAATGGGGTTTTTGCTTGTGTGGGGCTTTTGGATAAAACTACGGGAAATATTATTAATGTAGATGGTGGAATGGCCAACGCATTTGTACGCTAGTTTTTTTTTAAATTTAATGGATTTTCGCTTCATGGAAGTTAATTTTCAATTAGTATATGGACTCTAAATGAGAATAGATAAAAACCAACTAGCAGACAGCAATCAAAAAGGTATCGCTGATCATAAGGTACGTTTCGATTTTCTAGCAAATATTTTGTCAAAAAAGGGTTTTGATGTTGATAATGTTGTTCACAAGCTACAAGCCTTTCAAGTTGCTATACCTAGTTGGGCATTAGGAGCTGGAGGGACTCGATTTGGACGTTTTGGTTTTCAAGGAGAGCCTTCTAGTCTAGAGCAAAAGCTAGAAGATGTTGGAATTCTTCATGCACTTACTCAAACTGCTGGAGCAGTCTCCTTACACATTCCATGGGATGTTCCTAGCGATTATGCTGCCATAAAAGATTTGGCACACTTTCATAATCTTCTGTTTGATGCAGTTAACTCCAATACCTTTCAGGATCAAAAAAACGCTAAGGAAAGTTATAAGTTTGGTTCACTTAGCAGCACGAGTAAAGCGGTTCGTGAGCAGGCGATTGAACACAATATTGAGGTGATAAAAATAGGGGATAAGTTAGGTTCTAAAAGCCTGACTGTTTGGTTAGCCGATGGTTCTAATTTTCCTGGACAAAGTAGTTTTCAATCTGCCCTACAGCATACGGAAGATAGTCTAAAGGCCATTTACAAAGAGCTCCCTGCTGACTGGAAACTTTTTATTGAGTACAAACCTTATGAGCCTAATTTCTACAGTACCGTTATTCAAGATTGGGGTACTTCTTTTATGTTGGCTAACGCCTGCGGTGACAAAGCCTATACCCTTGTGGACCTTGGTCACCATTTGCCAAATACCAATATCGAGCAGATAGTTTCAACCTTGATGCTAAAAGGAAAACTAGGTGGATTTCATTTTAATGACAGTAAATATGGGGATGATGATCTCACGGTGGGGAGTGTAAAGCCTTATGCTTTATTTCTCATATTTAATGCCTTAGTTTATGGGATGGAAAATAATGCTCAAAACCCCTATCCTGCGTGGATGATAGATGCGAGTCATAATATCAAAGATCCCCTAGAGGATTTAATACAATCTTTAGAGGCTATTATGGAAGCATATGCTAAAGCCCTGCTGGTAGACCAAGCTTTGTTAGCAGAAGCACAGCAAAATCATGATGTGGTTAAGTGCCAAGAAATCCTTCAAGACGCCTATAGAACAGACGTGAGGCCTTTATTAGAAGAAGCAAGGTTTAATAAAGGCGGGGCAATAAGCCCAATAAAAGCATATCGTTCTCTAAAAATTAGAGAAGATCTTATCAAAGAAAGGGGAGCAGATTCAATAGCTACGGGACTTTAATTAGACAACAATGACAATCAAGGTAACGGCTATATTCGATATTGGAAGGACCAATAAAAAGTTTTTCTTATTTGATTCGAATTTTCAAGAAGTGTATCGAGAGTATACTCGTTTTGATGAAATTGAAGATGAGGACGGATATCCTACTGAAAATCTAGAAGCACTAGAAAACTGGGTTAAAAAAGTTTTTGATAAAATGTTCCATTCTCTCGAATATGAGATAAAGGCCTTGAATTTCTCATGTTATGGAGCAAGTTTGGTTCACATTGATAAAAATGGCAAGGTAGTCGCCCCGCTTTACAATTATATGAAGCCATTAGCGGACGACGTTTACAATTCTTTTTATGATAAATATGGTCCTGAAAATGAGCTTTCAAGAGTAACAGGGTCTCCTAGATTAGGTATGTTAAATACCGGAATGCATCTTTATTGGCTTAAAAGGACGCAGCCTGAGGTCTTCAAAAAAATAAAGTATTCCTTACATCTCCCTCAATATTTGAGCTACCTCTTTACTGAAATTCCGGTAAGTGAATACACCAGCATTGGTTGTCATACCATGCTTTGGGACTTCGATAAAACTGATTATCATGAATGGGTTTATAAGGAAGGAATACAAGCTAAGCTGCCTCCTATAACGTCTACAAAAGAGACTAGACCCATTAATTATCAAGGTAAGACTATTCAAATAGGATCTGGAATACATGATAGTTCTTCCGCCTTACTGCCCTATATCCGAAGTATTTCAAAACGATTTGTATTGGTTTCAACAGGTACTTGGAGTATATCGATAAATCCTTTTAACAAGGAAATACTCAGTGAAGAGGATCTGAAAAATGATGGACTTTTTAATATGAGAGTGGATGGGAGTCGGGTGAAGGTTTCTCGTCTGTTTCTTGGGAATGAATACAAGCTTCAAGTTAAGGGCCTGTCCAAGCATTTTAATCTCCCTGAGGCCTACCACAAACAAGTAAAGTTCGACGCAAACATATTTTCAGGAATTAAGAAGGACTTTGTTCCCATGTTTAAATGGGTAAGTATGATATTTGAAGAAATGCCAAAGGAAACGAAGATACCTTATAGTGATTTTGAGCATGCCTATCATCAGCTCATGTTAGAGTTGGTCTTATTGCAAGTTAAAAGCATTAGGGCCACAGTCGGAGATAAAGACATTGAAAAACTATATGTGGATGGCGGTTTTAGCGACAATGAAGTGTATCTAGAATTGCTCTCATTATATTTATCAGACATGACGCTGAGCACCACAGACTCTTCCTTAGGATCGGCCTTGGGTGCGGCTATCGTAATCTCCGATGTAACTTTAGAAACCAAATTTTTGAAGAAAAACTACGCTTGTAAAAAACATATTCCGCTGATATCAAAATAAATAATTTTATGTTGACCGAAATCAATTCTAGATACCCCTCCATGGACGATTTGAGAAATAAGGCTATGCGTCGCATACCTAAATTCGCTTTTGAGTATTTAGATGGGGGATGTAATGAAGACGTGAGTATTTCTCGCAACACTTCAGAGATACGTGAAGTACAATTGCAACCCAGGTATCTTCGTAATAATGGCATCAGTTCTACTAAGACAAAGGTCTTGGGAATAGAATACGACGCACCGTTCGGCGTAGCTCCGGTTGGCCTTCAAGGACTAATGTGGCCTAATTCTCCAGAAATTTTGGCTAAATCGGCATTCAAGCACAATATTCCTTTTATACTGAGTACGGTTACTACCATGAGTATTGAGCGAGCCAGTGAATTGACGGAAGGTAAGGCATGGTTTCAATTGTATAATCCAGCGGAAGATGCATTGCGTGACGATATTATAAACCGTGCAGAGGCGGCTGGATGCCCAGTTTTAGTATTACTTTGCGATGTGCCCACATTTGGATATCGCCCAAGAGACATACGAAATGGCCTGGCACTACCTCCTAAAATGTCGCTTAAGAATATGCTGCAAATTATGGGTAGCCCAACTTGGGCTATGAATACTTTAAAATATGGTCAACCCACTTTTGAGACCTTAAAGCCCTACACTCCTGAAGGACTTAATTTAAAGCAACTAGGGGCGTTTATGGACAAGACCTTTTCTGGTCGTTTAAACGAAGAGAGAATAAAGCCTATTCGAGACAAATGGAAAGGTAAACTGGTGCTTAAAGGCGTATCCTCGGAGCAAGATACACAGGACGCTATACGCATGGGTTTTGATGGAATTATTGTCTCTAATCATGGAGGTAGGCAGCTAGATGCCGCGGAATCCACCATAAATTCACTTTCCGAAATTGCAGCTAAATATGGGGATCAGATAGAAATAATGATGGATAGTGGCCTTAGGTCGGGACCGGATATTGCGAGAGCTATGGCCAGTGGAGCAAAGTTTACTTTCATGGGAAGGTCATTTCTATATGGTTGTGGAGCACTAGGCAATAAGGGTGGAGATCACACCATATCTATGCTCAAAACGCAATTCAAACAAGTGATGGATCAATTATGCTGTGAACGCGTTGAAGACTTGCCAAAACATCTTATTACGAAATAAAAAGAAGTGAATATGAGCCAGAACACTACTAAGAAAGATAAGATTGTGGAAGTTGCGGGTGGAGAGTTTGAAAGGGAAGCAGTTCCTGAATCGAAACTTAAAAGCTGGAAAAGTTTTTTGGGCATGTATGCAGGCGAGCATGCCGCTGGAACGGAATTCATGATTGGTCCTTTGTTTTTAACAGCGGGAGTAAGTGCTTTTGACCTTATTGTGGGTTTACTCTTGGGTAACTTTTTAGCTGTATTAAGTTGGCGATTTCTCACAGCGAAAATAGCGGTAGAAAACAGACTAACACTTTACTATCAACTGGAAAAAATCTGCGGGAAAAAATTGGTGACAGGCTATAACTTGGCTAATGGGAT
Source organism: Algoriphagus sp. (assembly GCA_051269965.1). Lineage (GTDB taxonomy): Bacteria > Bacteroidota > Bacteroidia > Cytophagales > Spirosomataceae > Arcticibacterium. The sequence goes on from JBNMFK010000053.1 coordinate 7,039, forward strand.
TTTGTTTTGTTTTCTGGCTGGAGCTATGATAACTGTTTCCGCAACTGCGGTCGGTATTCCTTTCGATATGGAAATGCCAAAACTAACAGATACCACACCTAATGGAATGACATGGGTCATTCTTGTGATTATTATTGGTGTGGTGATTTCCTTAGTGGCCTCTAAGGGGTATGATACGGTTTCAAAAGCAGCCAATTGGATGTCTCCTATCATCGTACTTGCATTTATTGCTTGCGGAGTTGTAGCACTGATTCAATTGGACGTTAAAAGTTTTTCAGACTTCTGGAATATTTGGGGAGAAGGCTCAGAACCCTTTCCTGGACAAATGAAATATACTTTCTGGCATGTAACTATTTGGTCATGGTTTGCCAATGCAGCCATGCATATTGGCATGTCCGATTTATCTGTATTTAGATTTGCTAAAAAAGAAAGTTCTGGTTGGACAACAGCTGCAGGTATGTACGTAGGCCATTATATGGCATGGATAGCTGCTGCCTTACTTTATGCAGTTTATGTAAAATCACCAGAGGCACAGGCCTTTTTATCAAACGGTGAAGCTCCACCAGTGGCTCCCGGGCCTTTGGCTCATAATGCCATCGGTTTTTTTGGTATTATTGCTGTGGTATTGGCTGGCTGGACAACGGCCAATCCAACTATCTATAGAGCGGGATTAGCATTTCAGGCCATTATGCCTAAAGTCTCAACATTTTGGGTAACAATTCTGGCAGGTACCGTTGCTACTATCGCTGGTTTATTTCCAGCTTTTGCTATGAAACTTTTAGGGTTCGTAGCTCTTTACGGGTTCATATTAGCACCCTTTGGAGCGATTATCGTATTTGAGCACTTTTTTCATAAGCGGGCTGGAATCTTAAAAAACTATGCAGAAGTAGCAGGTATCAAGTTCAATAAGGCGGTGTTTTTTGCTTGGGCGATTAGCTTTGGACTCTTCTATTTTATATCGATACAATATGATGTTTTTCTTTCATTCGTGACTTTACCATCATGGTTACTTTGCGGAGGTCTGTTTCTTATTTTTAGTAGATTATGGCAAAAAAAGGGGAAAGCTAATTCAGGAACGTCCAAAAAGGGCATTTATTAAGATATGAAGTGACCTCGTGTGATGCTATCTAGATTGTTGAAGGAAATTAATAAAAGTTAAACCCCCTATTTCAATTCTTGTTAGGTCTACGGTTATTTTGTGGTCCGTATACTTTTCAAGATAGTTATCTGCAGAGTGTTTATTTTCTGAAATACAACATTCTTTCAATAAGTTATTAGCTAAGGAGGCTATTTTGTTACCTATTCTGGTGCTCGATGCATTGAGGACCACGATAACAAAAGTGTATGTGTTTTGCTTTAGATTCTACATCACCTTTCTTGTCGTTGTCGGTCAGGGATATTTCACGATTAGTAAAGAGGTATCCTTGATGAACTACTTTGCTACCTACTGCACCACAGATACGTGGACTTGGCTTTTCTAGAAAGATGGACAATTCTTCGGTAAGAAGTGACACATTCTCATTTCATAGATAATTTGTATTGTTATCGTTTGAATGTTTCTTACCGAATCTACTCAAGGCCATTACCTAATAAATGCTTCTTGGCTATATTATATGGTTTCTGTTTTTTTGATTGCTCACTGTATTTTCCTCCCTCGTAATTACAATAATTTGTATTTCAGTTGACTTTTCGAAAGTCTTAATACTTTATTTCAACGTAAAGCTGCGAAAATAGAATGATGCTAATTGTGAGGTTAGAACAGATTATCTTTTTTATGAAAGGCCTATCTATTTGATTTGAATACAAAATATAAAAAAGGGTGTTCCTCCTTCATGGATCAAAAAATGTTTAGAAATAGGGACACAGTCTCAGATAGTATTGTCCCATGTGTTTCCAAAGAGTATAAAAAAGCCCAACTCTTTTTAAATCGAGTTGGGCTTTGATAAGTAGTACACGTTACTAAAGGTTTAAAAGGCCACCTATTTCTAGTTTTAAAGATAGACTGGTTTCTGCACGAGCATTTACTCCTATATTGCTTAAGTCTGTCGAGCTGCTGATGTTAAGGAGTGTATTAATCCCTAGTCCACCGATGCTACCACTTTCAGGTTTATCACAGATAATTTCATAATTCCCTTCTGGCAAGAATGCCAATGTGAAGTTTCCCGACGCATCTACCTTGGCCGAACTAATAGAGTTAGAATATTTAATTCCTCCATTTCCATTTACCTCACTGCTTTCAGAGAAGCTGCCTTTTTTGTATACGTAGACCACTACATTAGATTTGGCTTCTGCATAATTATCGACTTTTCCCTTTATATTTCCTGTATTATTTTTGTTTTCAGCCCTAACAGCTGATGTTAATTGGCTGTTAGAAACAAAAGAATAATTTCCGCCGTCATTTCTTATTGACTTTCTCAGGTCAAAATCCATTATAATTTCGGTAGTGCCGTTTTCGGCTACTTCAAAATCACTTGGTTGAAGAGAGATTGCCAAATCATTCGAACCACTAAGTTCTAGTTTGTCTTTACTTCCGTCTGTTTTAAGAATGTAACAACCCGGCCCTGAATTAGTGGCATCTTGTTCGGCGTTAATAACAAGGTCAATTGTTGAATATGACTTAGCAGCGATTTGGGAGTTACCCAGGCTAAGCGAGTTCCCATTTTGCAATTCTAAAAGATTGATAGTCTTTGGTCCTTGAAATCCTTCATAGATTTTTCCATCTACCTTAATTTCCGTAACAGTCACAAAGGCTGCGGATACACTTGAGTCGTCAATAGGAGCATCTGTAATGCTAAAGCTAATGTTTCCCACGGCCTCATTTTCATTTCCTGGGCTCATCGAGCTCTCTTCGCATCCTAAATTCAACGCTACTAATCCTAAAGAAAATAACAATAACTTTTTCATAAAATATACTTGATTTGATGTTCATAGAAGAATACTTAAAACGTCGTTCCCTCCCCTTTAGTAGGGTTTTGTGTGGAAAGTTTTCCTCAAAATTACTCGTTCGTGTAATGGTTTGCTCACGAATGAATTTCTGTACATGCTAACATTAGATTTTTGGGACAGTCTATTTATTCGCTTTTAACCTGGTGATGGCATATTTCAGCTTTGAGGCTTGACTTAATGTAAAATGAAGACCTTTGACAAGGTTCATTCAATGCAAAGAGGTAGGCATCTATTTTGACACCTGCCTCTAAACCTTTAAATCCAAGAACACTGTTGGTAAGATGCTATTTTTACTGCTGAAACGAGGGACTTTTTTACTTTCAAATACTCATATGACTTAAGTTTAGCTCATCATTATATTGATCTTGAAGTTTTTGAAAAGCTTCAAATAAGGATTTCTTGATCCCCTTGTAATCATCCATGTCAGAGAGGTCTTCTAATTCCAAAGGATCTTTATTCATGTCAAAAAGCAATGTCTGATTTATCTTTGGGTACATGATTAATTTAAAGCCATCTTTTCTAATCATACGTTGCACATTTAAGTATGCACCATAAACTCCATTTAGTTTAGGAGCTCTTTCTGGGTTATTAATATGTGAAAGAAGACTATTAAACTCCACATAATCTGGTTTAGCAACACCGCCAATTTCTAAGCTTGTTGGCATTAAATCTTGAAGATATACATCCGTATCAATGATTTTTCCCACGGGAATGTTTGGTCCTGAAACTAAAAGAGGAACACGCATGCTGTGGTCATACATGTTTTGCTTACCCAAAAGGCCATGTTTCCCTACGGCTAAACCATGGTCTGCAGTCATGAAGATGTAAGTATTTTCCAGTAAACCTTCTTTTTCTAGTTTATTGATGATTCCACCAATTTGCACGTCTAAGTGAGAAATAAGGGCGTAGTATTCTTTTATATGTGTTTTAACTGCCTGTTTTGTCCTTGGAAACGGTCCTAGGGCCTCGTCTCTTAATTTGGGTCCCAGTCCAACGCCATCATGAAAAGGGTAGTCAGGCATATAGCTCTCAGGGACTTGTATATCTTCCAAAGGATACATATCCTGATATTCTTGAGGGGCCTGTCTAGGATCATGGGGGGCATTAAAAGCAACATACATGAAGAAAGGATTTGTTTTTTGTTTTGCGGCATCAATGAAATCAATGGCATCTTCTTTTAAAACTTCGCTCCAGTGTTTCCCCCCTTCCCAGTAACCTCCTTTAGACGTATCTGTTGGAGCCCAAGAGTTGTCGTCTATACTTAGAGGCCTGTTATACCCATTAGGCATAATGCTTAAAAGGGTGGAAGCATCTAAACTCTTTTCTGCATTGAGCTTTTCTCCAACTTTAGCATTCCTCCAAGCGTCTCTGGGCATTCCTGGTCGCATATGAACAGTATGTTGAAAAAGCTCTTGGCCCGGTATGTCAATATGCCATTTACCACTAGCATAAGTATCATAACCAGCAGCTTCTAAGAGTTTAGGCCAAGTTTCGGCAATAGCTGCAGAATCCTTTTGTTGCCATTTGACTCGATGCTTGTTAGCGTTCCAGACGGTCATGCCAGAAGCTATCATAGAACGAGAGGCTGTACACACTGCACCGCTCCAAGAACCCATATTATACGCGTGACTAAATGTGGTGCCACGCTGAAATAACTTGTCTAAATGAGGTGTTTTTATCTGACGATTTCCTAACTGTTGAATGGCGTTATAGGTTTGGTCGTCTGTAAAAAGAAATAGGATGTTCGGTTTACTTTCTTTCTCGGCAGTAGGCTGACATGAAAAAATGAGAAGAGAACATATAGCCCAAAGGACTTTTTGCTTGATCATTATTTTTTGCTTGAATAATTATGAGGCAGACTTATTTCTTGTCTACTGACGTAAAACGTCAATGTAAATTAATCTTTCGTTTTTAAAGAACAAACACTCTCAGGTTAGCTTTGCCCTTTTAGCTTTATTAATAACCAATTTTAAAAAGGGAATTACTCTTTAATGGATATAATTTGTAGAAATATCATGGCATATTATTGATATAATTCTGTCAATTTTAAATTGAAAACGCTGTCTTAATATAATTTTGTAGTAGAACTAAACAGAGAATATGATTCAATCAAATGACCTCTAATGGAGTAGGGATAAAGTTCATTTCAGTGTCGTCTGTTTAGGCATCCATATAGAAGCAACGTTCATTAATACGATTTGGATGATGTAGTAGATGAAAACGCCTCTAGCCTTTCAGTAATATAACAAAAGGTATCTGAGATGTGAAAAAGGGGTAGAAGATAATTTAGGGATGCTTTTTGACTATTTGAAGAATAATGACCTTTGGGATAAAACCATCATTGTTTACACAAGCAACCAAGGAATGATTTTAGTAGAGCATGAGTGTATGGATAAAAGATGGCTTTATAAAGCGTCTATGAGAATGCCTTTTATTATGCGATAGCCATCTAAGAAAGCGGTAGGTGCTAAAACAAAAGCCATTATAAATAATACAGATTATATACCTATTTTGTTAGAATTGGTAGGAGGTAAGGTGCCAACTTAAATGCAAGGCGAAAGTCCTGTCAGGATATTAGAAAATCCTTCTGAGAAATCTCACGAGGCCACCTGTTGTAGATACTGGATGCACTTAACTCATCAGGATATACCTTGTCATTTTCATGTTCGAACAGAAAAAACAAAGCTCATATGTTATTATGGCGAACAGTATAACACTAATTTTTTTGGTAAAACACACATATATGGATAAAGGATCCAAACAACACATAGCACTTTGAACCTACTCCGGTCGCTTGGGAGTTCTATGATTTAAGTTTGGATTCAAAAGAATTAGTGAATAGTAAGAAGGATTCAAGATTTAAGGATCAAATTACAAGACTAACAAAAAAGATAATTTTGCAAAGAGAACGCTATAATGAAACCGATGCTGATTATGCAAATATTCAATTGGTTATAGAGATACATTGGAACGATTGATATATGAAAAAATACTGTTTAGCTCTAGATTTAGTAGAAACCGATGCCTTGATAGAGAAGTATAAGTGGCATCACAAACCTGAAAATCAATGGCCAGAAATTAATCAAAGTATAAAGGATGCTGGGGTAACCAACATGGAAATATATCTCTTTGGCAATAGAATGTTTATGATTATGGAGGTCAATGATGTCTTTTCCTTTGAAAAAATGGAGGAAATAAATAAGGGGGCAAAACCTGTGGAGTGGGAGGAGCTTATGTGGGGCTTTCAAAAACCAATTCCTGGCTGTAAGCCTGGTGAGAAGTGGGTACAAATGGAGCAAATTTTTAAACTTCCTCACTAGTTTCTAAAGTCTATCATGTCAGTTTTGTCCAAATACACCTTTCTGTTTTGTCTTTTAGTTCTTTTAGGATGTAAAGAGGCTGACGAAGGGACCTCTGTAGAAAAGCCGAATATCGTTTTTATTCTTGTGGATGACTTGAGTAAGGAATGGATAAGTCATTATGGAGCAGAGGATATTGAAACGCCGAATATTGATAAATTGGCAGAAGGCGGCTTGACCTTCCATAATTTTTATAGCATGCCGCAATGTACTCCTACACGTTTGTCTTTTCTAACTGCCGAATACCCTTTTAGTCATGGCTGGGTAAATCATTGGGACGTACCCAGATGGGGTGGAGGTGCTCATTTTGATGAGAAACTTAATCCTACCTTGCTACCCAAAATAAAGGAGGCTGGATATAAAACAGCCATCGCAGGAAAGTGGCAAATAGACGACTTTAGGGTAGAGCCAGATGCCTTGACGAAAATTGGTTTTGATGCATTTTGTATGTGGACGGGATGGGAAGAAGGTATTCCAGCTAGCGGAGAGAGGTATCAAAACCCATATATTTATTCAAATACTTCTGCTAGTCATACCTATTCTGATGGATTTGGTCCAGCTATTTTCACCAAGTTTATTATAGACTTTATTGACGAAAGTAAGGATGACCCATTTTTTATCTACTACCCTATGGTGCTTACACATACCCCCTTCGTCAACACTCCAGAGGAGGCTCAGTCTGATGATTTAGGGAAACATAAAGCTATGGTGAGGTATACAGATAAAATTACTGGCCAGATAGTAGAGGCCTTAGAAAAAGCGGGAGTTAGAGACAATACTATCATTGTCTGGACTACTGACAATGGTACTACAAGTCAAGTATCAGGCAAGCTAAATGGCAGAATGATACGAGGGGGAAAAGGTACTACTAAAGAATCTGGAATAAATCAACCATTTATAGTTAACTGGCCTGGCCATATTAAGCCTGGTTTGGAGACTGACGCCCTGATAGATATCACGGACTTGCTAATGACCTTTGTGGACTTGGTAAACCCATCTACATTGCTAAAAGCTTCAGCTTTTGGAGGTAAATCGTTTAAAAATTTAATAACGGGAAATTCTGATGATTCTGAGAGGTCTTGGGTTTTAGGTATGGGGGGTAAAAATAATGCTCGCTTAACGAATCAAGGGGTAGAAAATGAATATTTTTACAGAGACAGAGTTTTGAGAGACAAACGTTTTAAACTTTGTATTGGCACCAGCGGACATCCTGAAGGTTTTTATGATTTAAAGGAAGACGCTTTTGAAGAAAACAACCTGATAAACAAGATAGAAGGCATAGCTCAAAAAAATAGTTATGAAAAACTTATTGGAGTAATGGAACAGTTTCCTAAGGAAGATAACGAACCTAAATATGAGCCTAATCCAGTTCAGAACTGGGATGTGGCAATTACGGCCGAAAGTAAGAAATGGAAAAAGGATTATTAAAATAAAAGCATGAATAAAATACTAAAGGTACATCCAGACGATAATGTTATTGTGGCTTTAAAAGATTTAGCAAAGGGTGAAACTTGTTCGTTAAATGGCGAAGAATATGTGATCACGGAAGCCGTTTCTGCAAAGCATAAATTTGTACAGGAGGACATAGAAATTGGAGGTGATATAAAAATGTATGGCGTCTTGGTGGGTAAAGCTCAGACGGCACTGCCAAAAGGAAGTCCGATAACCACTTCAAATGTAAAACACGCTACCAACCCATTAGAAATTAGGACTACAAATTATCAATGGACGCCTCCGGACGTTTCTGCATACGCAGATAAAACTTTTCAAGGTTTCTTAAGAAACGATGGGCAAGCGGGTACAGCCAATTATTGGCTAGTAGTTCCTCTAGTTTTTTGTGAGAATAGAAACATTATGATACTCAAAGAGGCTTTAAATAAAGCTCTGGGTTATGAGTCGAAGTCGCCCTATCAAACTGCCGTGGAGCAATTTGTGGAGGTAATTGCCACGGGAAAGGGAGACCAAATAATGGACTTGGACTTTCCGGTATTAAGTAAGAAAAAACCTTCGTCAAAACTCTTTCCTAATGTAGACGGAATAAAATTTATAACACACCAGTCTGGCTGTGGAGGAACTCGTCAAGATTCTCAAAGCCTGTGTGGGCTCATAGCGGGATACATCACACATCCTAATGTGGCTGGTGCTACTATTTTAAGTTTAGGCTGCCAAAATGCAGAGGAGTCTACATTGATGGAGGAAATAAATAAGCGTTCAGCCGATTTTGACAAACCTTTATTTATTCTAAATCATCAAACCATTGGAACAGAGAAGAATGTCATTGAGGCAGGGATAAAAAATACTTTAATGGGTTTAAGTGAAGCCAATAAACTAACAAGGATTCCAGTTCCGCTATCAAAACTTTGTGTTGGCTTAGAGTGTGGTGGTTCAGATGGCTTTTCAGGAATTTCTGCGAATCCTACTTTGGGATACTTTTCTGATATGCTCACGGCTCTCAAAGCTTCCGTTATTTTATCCGAATTTCCAGAACTCTGTGGTGTGGAACAAGAATTAGTGGATAGATGCGTGGATATAGAAACCGCAAAAAAGTTTGCTTCCCTCATGGATTTGTATAGTAAAAGTGCCGTAAATGCGGGTTCGGGTTTTGATATGAATCCTTCTCCGGGAAACATAAAAGATGGTCTCATTACGGATGCTATAAAATCAGCCGGGGCGGCAAAAAAGGGAGGGACGTCTCCAGTGGTGGCAGTGTTAGATTACCCTGAAAAAGTAACCAAGCCAGGTTTAAATTTACTTTGTACTCCAGGAAATGATGTGGAGTCTACTACAGCAGAAGTGGGTTCGGGAGCAAACATGGTACTTTTCACTACAGGTTTGGGAACACCAACAGGAAATCCAATTGCTCCCGTTCTCAAGGTTTCTAGCAATACTATCTTGTTT
>JBNMFK010000054.1:0-16194 GCA_051269965.1 Algoriphagus sp.
ATAAAATTTGGTGGAGACTTTGGTTGGGCTTAATTAGAGAATACTATGAGAACTCTGGTCATCATAAATTACGATGTCTAACACAAGACAAATTGAATTGAAACGCATTTTATTAAAGACGTTGTAGTTAATTACGACCCTTGCGGCCTCACTAGGAAAAATAGAGTATTAGGAGTAAACAGTATATAGTTATGAATAATAAAAGCAAATTGGATCGTACACGAAGAAACTTCATTCAAAAGCTTGGGCTAGGTGCAGCTGCCGTTGGCACATTTTCATTGAATTCATGTGGAAGTATAAACAACCTCCCTAAGGATGCAGACGGTAATGTCATTTCAGGGTTTGAGAAAGAAAGTCATGAGCAGCCTAATAAAACGGTGGCTGAAACTAGAGATGTTTGGCAATCAAAATCAGATCGAAAAATCCGCGTGGGTATTGCGGGTTACGGGTTATGTCAGTTTGGAGCGACTTTTTTCTATCAAAATCATCCAAACGTCGAAGTGGTTGCGGCAACAGACCTTGATCCTCTACGCTGTGCAGCTTTGGCTAAAGCAGTGGGTGCCCCCAAGACTTATCCTTCTTGTGAAGAAATGATCAATGACAGAAGTATTGAGGCGATTTATATTGCGACTGATGCACCTAGTCATGCACGCTTGGCAATTATGGCTCTGAATCATGGCAAACATGTATGTTCTGCAGTACCGGCAGTCTTTGGTTTTGAAGCAGAGGGACAAGCGGAAGAATTGTTTATTGCTGTCAAAAAAAGTGGGATGAAATACATGATGAACGAGACGTCGACATTTCATGAAGATCTCTACGCGAAAAGAATACAATATCAGGCAGGAGCACTGGGAAAACTTATTTATTCAGAAGGCGAATACTATCATGATAATGTTGGAACGCTTGGAAGTTATAACCCTAAGAACGGCATGATCGACACGTATGGCTGGCGGAGAGCACTTACACCAATGTGGTATCCTTCGCATGCTACGGCCTATTTTGTTTCTGTTGCCGTGGGACAACGATTAACGGAAGTATCTTGTCTGGGAACTAAGAGTTTATATGCGGAGTATAAAGATGGGAACAATGCGTACAAGAATCCCTTTGGTACCGAAGCAGCCTTATTTAAAACGAGTGAAGGTGGTATTTCGCGTATGGTAATTAGTTGGGATATGAAAAATGCAAACGGCGAAAAAGGCCGTGTCTACGGTCAGAAGGTACACGACGAAACAATCAAAGGTACTCGTCCTGCCTTGCCACCTGGTGTTGAGCCTGGTCATCATGGAGGTTCTCACGGGCAATTGACCAATAACTTTATAGAATCCATTCTTCTGGATCAAAAACCCATTGTAGATGTGAGTGAGGCTTTAAACATGACCCTTGCCGGAGTGATCGCACATAAGTCGGCAATCAAGGGTGGGGAATGGATGAAGATTCCTCAGTACGGGTTATAGTGAGGGCTTTCTTTATGCTATTGCTCTATGTTATTAGATATAATGAGCCTTAAGACAGGGAGAGTGATTTTATTGCCAGCACTAATTATTTAAAGGAAAAATAACTGTTCTGTCTATTAGCTTTAATATAGTTCAAAAGTACTTTGAAAACTTAAAGAAGCCTCTTAATTTCAACTAGCATTTGAACATTATCTTTTCTCCTTCGATGTTACAATTTTAAATAGCTATCACGAGTAGTGAAATAAGATCTTATTTATCAATTGTTAATGAATTTATCAATTCTTGTTTTTGTATATGGTGGTAAGTCAGAATTGTACAATTTACACTGGTTCACTTTCATTTCATTAAACCATTTTCCTAGATATGCTTTAATGACATCTTCGTCATCTTTATATTGTGGTGAAGGGCTAATTTCTAAGACCAAAACATCCAAATTTTCTAAATCGTTTCTTGTTGAAATGTAACCATAATCGTCTTTTTTGAACTTGTCTTCCCAATCATTTATACGAAAATTATTATTGTTTATGTCTTTTGGTAAAAGTGACATACTTCTATTTCCTTCCTTGCCCTTCGAACCTTCATGAAATAAATAACCGTCAGTAAGGATTACTAAGATATTCGTGTATTGGTTATCTTCAGAAATTGCAAAGTCAACTACGTCATTCTTGAAGAAACGCCAGATATCACTTCCAAGATAGTTTTTTGTTTCAATAGTTTTAGTATAAATCCGCTCAAGGTTTTCTTTAAAATTAGAAGAAACGTTGTCAAAAAAATGTTTTTTCTCTTTGTTGTTTGCTGTTGAAAGGTCAACAGAAAGTTCAGTGGCTACTTGATTTATTTCTTGATCTTCCGGGCGTGGGCTAAAAATCACTTTCATCTTTCCTTTTGCCATAAAGGCACCCCTTTGCTCCATATCTTTTTTGAATATTTCTGTAAAGTAATTTACAATTTCGATATCTCTTTGAAAATGTTCTGGCTTCGTTGGGTATTTCGTTGGTTCTATTCTATCAGAAAGGTCCAATAGAATAGTAATATTGAGTTGTTTATCACTTTTTTCATTGGTAAGTTTGAGACTTCGAGAGTCTTCCTCTTTATTGTCTCCGCAACTTAAAAAGAACAATGTAAACGTGAATAGGTAAATTATTTTCTTCATATGGAGGTTAAGTTATCTGTTTCTAAAGTTTTTATATTTACCTCGATGAATTGATTTGCCTTTGCGTTTGCTTGGTCAATATCATCATTGCTCTTTTGATTAGCTGTCATCCAATGCGTCCAACCTCCCAAAAATTCGTGAAGAATTCTATCAAATTCCGCTGTATCCATAATAACTCCTTCAATTCTACCTTTTAGCTTTTTGCATTTAATTTTGAGTTCATTAATCTCTGATTTTAAACTGATGATTTGTTCATCAAGTTTACCAAGCTGTTTTGTATAAAGCTTGATTTCTGATTTTTTTGCTTCAATTGCTTTTTTAACAACATTAATTTTGTCGTAGCTATCTATTGTAAAGTCAAACACAAATCCCCAAATAAGGTATACCACAAAACCAGCAAATATTATTAGCCAAAAATTTACTGATTGGAATGCTAAATCGAAAGAATAAGGTGCAAAACTATCGAAACTATTTGCTGCTTTGATATCGTAAATCTTTTCTGTGATTTCATAAGCAAGAATTGCATCAAAAACAAAAGTGATTAGAATAAGCAAACCTATTTTAAAAAATTTACCAATTCCTTTTTGCTCTTGAAACTTATGGATTAGAAAGCCTAGACCTATAAAGACAAAGGGCATTGAAATGATTAATATTAACTCTGTAATGCCGTCCTGATAGGCTCTTGAAATGGCCTGTGAGTCAAATATTGAATTAGCAACGCCGATTTCGTTTAACGTAAACTCTTTAAAAAAAGCTGAAAATGAAGCCGAGCTATAAAATATGAAAAGGTAAACACTCAATGCCACTAAAATTAGAAGCCCTATAAAAAAGCGAGAGAAGCACTATCCATTATTTCTTCAACTGCCTTTTAATAGCTTCATTTAAGTTTTCTTTTGCTTTTCGAAACTGTTCTTTTATTCCTTTATTTCCCATTATTTGGACAGCTCTATCCACATATGAATAATAGTTGGATTTGTGTTTGGATTCAATCTCCTTGTATTTAACATCAAATTCTCCTCTATGATTTGCCACAAACCTTCCCACACGTTTAACTTTTGGTTTTTTATCTAGAGAGTAATTTAAAAAAATGGGCTTTAGTTGGTTCTTAAAAATTGCTACAGGTGCCAATGGGTTTTCATTTATAAGTCTCCTCATCCTTCTTCCTTTTCGCTTCACCGCATAAATCATTCTGCGGTAAAATTTTGAAACATTAGAAGCCTTAATCATTGTATTGTAGCCTCTAAATTCGAAGCCTAGGTATACCAGAGGTTTTCCTTCATTGAGTTTACCATCCTCAAACTTAACTGAGCTTAGCCTTTGCTCTCCTTTTTGTTAAAGTCTATTTTTTGAAATACAAATTGCTCAGTTTTATCTGCACTTTCCATAAGCTTAGCCAGTTTTATTTCTTCGTAAACCAGCGTTTTAATCGCTTCAACTTTATCTACTTCTGTTATTACAATGATGTCATCAGAATATCTTCGATAATATCCACCATATTTCTCAACGATAGCTTTAAATAAATTTTGGTCAAACTCTAAGAGATAGATATTCGCAAAAATGGCACTATTCGGTAGTCCCTGAGGGATTCCTTCGGCTACTCCCTTTTTCCTAAATTGATGAGTGTATATCCTTATTTTTTGTCTCTTACTTGTTTTCTAAAATCCCTTGGGCTTTCAAAAAAGCATTTATGACCTTGCTTTCTTCGAATTTCTGCCAGTTTCTTTTCATCAAACCCTTGCTTCATTTTACCCGGCTTATTACTTAACCTCAATTCGTCTCTGAGTATATAACTGAACCTGGTTGTGGCTTTAAAAACGTTTTTATAGTCTGGTTGAAGTTTATCCGTAACCAAAACATCACACAATCGTTCTTCTAAGTAATCATGGTTGAGGGTTGGGAAAAAGGACTGAATATCGAAGGTTAATACCGCTACAGGAGAGTTGTCTATTCGTTTCTTTTAACTATTTCCTGAAAAGCTTCATGTGAGAAATGGATTGTACTCTTCCCCTTTTCTGAACCTTTGAACAAAGGAATTTTTCGATAGGCGATAATACAATCATTCACGCCACCTAGGTTTTTTAACAGGTTTTCTTATTTCTCTTGGAAAAGATAAGCATAGTAACCATAAATCAATGAATCAAAATGGGTTGCGTAATGTAAAGGCCGGTGCTTAGTCTGGGATTTTTTGATTCTTCCTCCTCCTTTTGTTGGCTTCCATATAGAGTGAGCTCTCCCCTTAGCTTCTTTAGGCCTTTTTTTATATTTTCTGTCCTTTATCGTTGCGTGAATAAGGGGATAAAAGGCGTAGTTTTCTACAAACTAAGGATTCTGTATCTTACGTTTAAGTTCGTTCTTTCTTCTATGGACGTCTATACTTGGAGTTATGTGTAGGTATCCTTTCTGTTTAAGCCATTTATCCTTATCTATTGACTCCCTTTTTTTCATAAAACCACGAGGCAAACTAGTTTAGATATTTCTTAATTTACATGACACAATTCTCCTGAATTGTTGGATCAGTACCCATTCCTGAGTCAAACGTTTTTTCCGTAAATTGTTGGCTCTTAACACTTGTACAAATGATTGTATTTATATTAGAAACCATAATGACCTTCGCAGCAGTAGAATTCAGTAATAATTACTTATCTTCTTCCTTAGTTGGATATCATTGCGTAAATCCATATCCTGTTTCCAGTAGGCTTAAATAAATTTAAGCTTTCGATCCTAACTAGACGTGAAATATCCCAATTGTCGCTCTCGTGGTGGTCAAAAACACTGATTTTTTCTTACTTTTAATTATACAAAAAACACACAACTGGTATGGTAGAGTCTAAACACATTTTTGAAATCGGAGATACAGTTGCGACAAAAATGCATCCTTATTTCTACAATGACATTTTATATTAAGAACAAGGGACTTATGTGGCAACTTTATTAGCTTCTGATTCTGACTTTATCCCGCCTATATTTGTAATTACTGAGATTGCAAAAAAATACAACCCAAAAGAGAAATATGATTCGAAGACAGGATACCCAAAGCTATTGGGTTGGGAATACGGATGTGTTTATTTTTCCTCATCAAATAAAAAATTTGAAGAAAAATGGTTCAACGAAGTCTTTTTAAAGCTTTTAAAATCAAAAGTACCGCAGGATAAAGAAAGGCTAGCACAAAACCTTTTAGGCAAAAAGGTTATTTTGTGCTCTTGGAGAATAGAATCAGCCAAAAAGAAGACGTATTCCAAGGAAACTTTACAAAACACAAAACATCATACTACAGTAGCAGACTTGAGTCATTTACCTCCATCAATGATAGTTATTGGGGTTCATAAAGTGGAGGAGACAAAAACAGATAAATATGATAAAAAAACTGGAGAGAAAAACCTTTATGAAGAATTAGTGCTTTTGAAGTGCCAATGGTTCAATCCCAAAATGAGTGCTTTTTCGGAGGCATTAATTCCAGCATCCACTCTAGAGTTTTTGGAGGATGATTATAACGAGGAGGAAATTTTACAATTAAAAAATGCTATAACTGAAAATAACTTCATCAGCTTCAAAAGAGGTAAAAACCAAGTTTTTGCTAAGCCCTTGAGAGTTGTTTTTAATCATTGTGAGTATTGGTTAGAATATGAGGATATGCTGGCTCAAGAATCTTATGAAATAAAGATTGATAATTTGTTTACTCACAACATCGTTGTGAAGAGCAAGGAGTTTGCACCTTATCTAGAAGGTGATATAAGCTCAATGGAGACAGCAACCATTGCTGATACATTGACATTGAGCATTAAGAATTTATTGGAAAATGATACATACAATTATTTTCTAATGAATTACACTAATCGTAATGGTGTAAGAACAACTCGAACAATTTCTAAAGTTAAAACAGCAAACGATACCTACTTTTCGGCATATTGTCACCTTAGAAAAGAAGATAGAATATTCAAATTTGATTCGGTGAAATATATAACCAATCTGCCCTTCTTTCTTGAATGAATTAGCCCTAATTCTTCGTTAATGTTACCAACTCAGGTAAGTTAACTTAAACCCTCGGTGCGGTTTAACATCAATGGCCAGACATAACAACGAAAAAAAATTAACCTGCAGATTCTCTGAACTTTATTTGAAAGAAACGTTGAATTAATTTGGGTTAATTTAGGGTTAACTTTAATTAACCGTTATGAAAATGAAAGTTAACCAACTACCAAGAATAGAGTATAACAAACTGAATGCTCGACAAAAAGAAACCTATAACTTTCAGAAAGTCTCAGCTATTTTAGCAGATTATGGTTTTGCTACTATAAAACTAAATGATGATTGGGCAAATGCTGATTTTATAGCACAACACATTGATGGTGATAAATACCTTAAAGTGCAGTTAAATAATACGCTTTCAGCAATGGCACGATAAAAGCACTTTTATGTCTAATTAGATAATCTAGTTTGTAATTATGTACAGGTTTCAAGTAATAAATGTGTTCTTATTTATCTTCATTTTTAAACCATTCTTAAGAGTCTATAACTTTACTATCTAAGAGTATCTTAACAAGATTATTAAATATATCTGAGGCATATACGCAATCTAAAATAGGGAGAAAAAGGAAATAGATAGTATTTTGCCACATTATGAAGGGGCTCAGGCCTATCGGTGGACAATGAAAAAGAAATATACCTTGACCATTGTATTTCAATAAAGTAGCTGAAACAAGTATCAGTGCTCAGTTATCAATGCAATGGTGACTATACGAGGGATGGACTTTTTTCTTCTTGCAATGAATCATTTTTCATCTAAAGATACGAGTAAATGGGCTTGTTCTTACACGTTTATACTCAACTTTAATCACGATTTAGGACAACTAAGGGTACTTAAAAGCATCAAAGATCCCTCTATTTATGGTACTAAAGGGCTATCGAAGTGACTTTGATAAATCTTAAAAAGGTAGAGATAATTTGTATTTTAGGTCTACACAAGAGTATGCTATTAATAGTTCTTTTAAACTACAAGGTCAGTTTTTTTTCATTTCATTAATACTATTCATGCAAATTTTGAAAGTCTGTCGTTTTTTTTGTAAAAATTAGGACTTTATCCTACTCAAGGACTAGTTTTGTTATTATTGGAAGTACAGGTTAATCTTATTTTATTATGAAATCTAGTTTGAAATATTATCTAATTGTAGCTGTGGGTTTATGTGTCTCATTGGCGGTATTGGATTCTTGTTACTCTCCTAGTGCTTCTGCGGCTGAAATCCCCGAGACAGTAGACTTTAATTTTCACATAAGACCAATTCTCTCGGATAGATGCTTTAAATGTCACGGACCAGACGCCAATAAAAGAGAATCAGATTTAAGACTTGATACGCCAGAAGGAGCGTTCTCGGCCTTAGAAGATTCGCCAGATGCTCATGGCATCGTGGCAGGGAAACCAGAACTTTCTGAGGTGTATCTAAGGATGATAAGTCCTGATAGTACAGAAAGAATGCCTCCTGTAGAATCAAATTTAAAATTGACTGACAGAGAAATTGATTTAGTTAAAAAGTGGATAGAGCAAGGAGCAGAATACAAACCACATTGGGCTTTTATTCCTCCTGAAAAAAGAGAATTACCGAAGGCCGATAAATCTTGGACAATGTCGGAAATAGATTACTATGTCTACGGCGGTATAAAAAGCCAGGGGCTTTCACCGAATCCCAAAGCAGATAAAGAACAATTACTTAAAAGAGTTTATTTTGACTTGATAGGTTTACCTCCGTCTATAGAAGCTCAAGACGCTTTTATCAAAAACGCTTCAGAAAGTGCTTATGAAGATGTCGTGGATCAGCTATTGTCGAATAAACATTTCGGAGAAAAAATGGCACTGCCATGGCTAGACGTAGCTCGCTATGCGGATTCTCATGGTTATCAAGATGATGGCTTAAGAACCATGTGGCCATGGAGAGATTGGGTCATTCACGCTTTTAATTCTAATTATCCTTACGATAAGTTTTTGACATGGCAGCTTGCAGGAGACTTACTTGAAAACGCTTCAAAGGAGTCCATTTTAGCCACTGGCTTTAACAGAAATCATAAGATTACTCAAGAAGGTGGTGTGATAGACGAGGAGTATCGCGTGGAGTATGTTACTGACAGGGTGAATACTTTTGGTAAGTCATTTTTAGCGTTGACTTTTGAATGTGCACATTGCCACGACCATAAATATGATCCTATCTCTCAAAAGGAATATTATAGCTCTTTCGCTTTTTTTAACCAAGTGCCAGAGAAAGGGCTGTTCGGTACAATAGACGCCAATTTTGCAGATCCTCCAAACATGCGAATCTCTAACGAGGACGTAGAGAATATTTTTAGTTTTATCAATAAAAAAGATACGGCCAAGCTTCAAGTGATGGTCATGAGAGACAGTTCTGTTATAAGACCAACTTACCTTCTAGAGAGAGGGGGTTATGATGCACATGGAGAAGAAGTACCTTTTGATCTACCAAAGAGTATTTTGGCTTTTGACACCACAAAATATGCAACTAATAGACTAGGGCTTTCTAAATGGTTAGTTGATAAAGAAAATCCTTTAACCGCAAGGGTGTTCGTCAATAGGCTTTGGAGTCAGTTTTTTGGAACAGGGTTGGTTAAGACTCTTGGAGATTTTGGTATGCAAGGTGATTTACCTTCTCATCCAGAGTTGTTGGATTGGTTGGCAGTAGATTTCAGAGAGAATGGCTGGGATATGAAACGTTTGGTGAAGCAGCTAGTAATGTCTGCCACATATTGTCAATCTTCGGAAGTTACAAAGAGTCATCTCCAAATAGATCCAGAAAATGTTTATTTGGCTAGGAGTAAAAGAATTAGAGTGCCTGCAGAGATAATTAAAGATGTCGTTTTGGCGAGTAGCGGTTTACTTAATCCTGAAATTGGTGGGCCAAGTGTGAAGCCCTATCAACCTGCGGGGATTTGGGAAAGAGCTACTTCCGGAAGAGGAATATTAAAAAAATATGTACAGGATCATGGTGATGATCTATATAGAAGAGGGATGTATGTTTTTATTAAAAGAACCGTACCACCACCTACCATGTTGATTTTTGATTCGAGTAATAGGGATCAGTGTGAGGTAGAAAGATTAACTACTAACACACCTTTGCAAGCTTTAGTGATGTTAAATGACCCTACAGTTTTGGAAGCATCTAGAGTTCTTTCTGGAAAGTTGGTTGATAATAAGGATAAACTCAAAGTTGCCTTTCGAAGCATTATTTGTAGGATTCCTGATAGCAAAGAGCTGTCCTTATTGAAGGGCTATTATGAAGAAGAGAAGGCTTATTTTGAAGATAATGCTCAGGAAGCGTTTGAGCTTCTCAGCGTTGGAGAATTTATAGGAGAAGTAGATAAGAAAAGTGTGGAGAAGGCGGCATTAATGCACTGTATCCAGTTAATTTATAATATGGAAGAGGCGATTACGAAAGTTTAAAGATTTATGGAGAAAGAAGTTTTAGAACATAAGTTTAATGTCAATAGAAGGCATTTTCTTGGAAAAGCAGCCGCAGGAATCGGAGGTATTGCTCTTGGTTCGTTGCTAATGCCCGATCTTTTCAAAAGTGGTGGAGATATTTCTAATAGTCTACCATTGGGAGTTCCACATTTTGCTCCCAAAGCGAAGAGGGTTATTTACCTTTTTCAAAACGGAGCACCAAGCCAGTTGGAGAGTTTTGATTACAAACCAAAACTAAGAACGCTTGCTGGTCAAAACTTACCAGAGTCTATTAGAAAAGGTCAGCGACTGACCGGAATGACTTCTGGACAGTCAGATTTTCCTATGATAGGTTCTTACTATGACTTTAAGCAGCATGGCAAAGCGGGAACTTGGATTAGTGACTTGTTTCCCAATATAGCTAAAATCGCCGATGACATTTGTGTGGTACGTTCCATGAATACTGAGGCTATCAATCATGATCCTGCCCTAACATTTATGCAGACTGGAGCTCAGATAGGAAATAGACCGAGTATGGGAGCCTGGATGAGCTATGGTCTAGGTAGCGAAAATCAAAATCTACCAGGCTTTTGCGTACTACTTTCCAGGGGAAGAGGTAACGGACAAGGTGTTTACTCCAAATTATGGACAAACGGTTTCCTAGATTCTACCCATCAAGGGGTCATGTTTAGCAGCGGGGAAGATCCGATTCTTTACCTTAATGATCCCGACGCTATGGATAGGGCGAGTAGGAGAAAGATGCTAGACAAACTAGCAGAAATGAATCAAATGGGTTTTGATAAGAGTGGAGACCCAGAAGTGGAAGCTAAAATTCGGCAATATGAGATGGCCTACCGCATGCAAACGGCAGTACCGGAGCTCACTGACCTGTCAAAGGAATCAGACGCTACTATAAAGATGTACGGTGCAGATTGTATGGTGCCCGGCACTTATGCAGCTAATGCTCTTATGGCTCGGAAACTCTCAGAATCAGGTGTTAGATTTGTGCAGCTATATCATCAAGGTTGGGACCAGCATGGAAACCTACCAAGCGAAATGGCTCTTCAGGCAGAAGAGGTAGATAGAGCCTCTGCTGCTCTGGTGATGGATTTAAAGCAACGTGGTCTTTTAGATGAAACTTTAGTAATTTGGGGTGGTGAGTTTGGAAGGACAAATTATTGCCAAGGTAAATTTACACTAGATAATTATGGAAGGGATCATCATCCTAGAGCCTACAGCATTTGGATGGCTGGCGGAGGTATTAAGCCAGGGATGGTCTATGGAGAAACAGATGAGTTGGGTTATAATATAATTAAAGACCCCGTTCATGTAAATGACTTTCATGCCACTATTATGAATCAGATGGGCTTGAACCACGAAAAGCTAACTTATAAGCATCTAGGAAGAAGGTATCGCCTAACAGATGTGGCCGGAAATGTGATTCCAGGAATAATTGCCTAACCCAAATGTTCGTTTTTTTAATGAGTAGATTTTTTAAACTTACCACATCACTTCTTATAGTTTTAAATGTGATGTTGGTTTTCTTGTTTTTTTTTGAATCCAAAGTTGAATTGCCTGTTCTGCTTGCTCCGCTTGGGCGAATGCACCCCATCTTGCTGCACTTCCCCATAGGCGTTTTTCTGATTGCGGTGATTCTTCAGTTTCTTGATAAATATTTCAAGGAGACAGATTTGTTTGAAATTTTAAATTTCCTTTTTCTTTTTTCTGCTCTTACGGCTGCTTTAACGGCCATTTTTGGTTTTTTCCTCGGTCTGGAATCTGGCTATGATATAGAACTTTTAAAAGACCATAAACGGTTGGGTATTCTTACTAGCTTGGGATGTTGGCTAAGTTACTTGGGCTTGAGTAAAGGTTGGAAAGTGGCTAAAATACCTTCTGTTGCTACATTAGCAGTGATGACCGTTGCGGGACATTTAGGAGGGGAAATCACTCATGGTGAAGATTATGTTTTAGCACCTATACGACCTGCAGCAGAGCTCACTTTTTTAGAAAACGAATCGCTTTATGACCAAGCCATATTCCCGATTTTAAAAGCAAAGTGTTTGGCCTGTCACAATAACAAAAAGCAGAAGGGTGAACTAAATATGGCCTCACTTGCCACGCTTGTGAAAGGTGGAGAAGAGGGTCCTATCTGGGAAGCTGGAAGTGCTTTAAATAGCCATTTGATTAGCAATGCGAATTTGCCAATTGATGATAAAATGCACATGCCGCCTAAAGGCAAACCACAATTGACTTCCTTAGAAATTGCCTTATTATCTCGTTGGATAGATGAAGGGGCCGATACTAATTTAACTCTCAATGAACTTCAACTTGGAGATACACTTAGAACGCTAGTCCAGACACAATATCCTCCGAAATCTGGAGATAAATCATATGATTTTAATGCTGTTTCATCTTCTCAGTTGGCGGAGCTAAATACGCCTTTTTGTACGGTCAATAAATTGGCAAATGGTTCAGCGGCCCTTCAGGCTAGCTTTTTTGTTTCGCAGCGTTTTCATCTGGAAGACTTGAAGCGACTAAGTAACGTTTCCGAACAATTGGTAAGTTTAAATCTTTCTAAAATGCCTTTAGAAGACAAAGACTTGGGCCTACTCTCAAGTTTTCAAAACTTAGAAAAATTGATTTTAAACTACACCAACTTAACTGGTGAGGGAATAGAGGTACTGGCTGGCTTAAAGCAATTGAAATATCTAAGCCTTACGGGTATTCCACTTGAAAAAGGAAGTTTGTCTAAGTTGAGCCATCTAGAAAATCTTAGGTCTATCTATGTTTGGAATACTGGTTTGGACCAAGAAGAAATAGAAGTATACAAGAAAGAAAATCCTTCAACTCGAGTTTATACAGGTTTTAAGGCTTCAAAAAACGATATTTTAAAAATAAATAGCCCAATATTGGTAAATAAAGATGCCATTTTAGAACAAGGAGAAAAAGTAGAGATTGAACATGGGTTAATGGATGTAGAGATTAGGTATACATTGGACGGGAGCATCCCAGATTCTATTGAAGGTTTGATTTACGAAAAGGGTTTGGAGGTGAATGGTTTTGTAGAAATAAAAGCAATTGCCACAAAAAAGGGTTGGTACCGCAGCGATATAGCCTCTTTTGCCCTATTTCAAAGCAGCTTTCAGCCAGACTCTGCTTGGCTGACAACACCCACTCACAAAGACTACCCAGGAAAGGGTATAGGTACAATATTCGACGGAAAACAAGGCGATAAAGATAATTTTAGAGATTTAACATGGCTTGGATTTCTTGGAGAAAATGCTGAAATAGGTTTTAAAAGAAAGTTAAATGATAGCTACAAGGGAATCATAGTGAGTTACCTAAAAAATGCTGGAAGTTCTATTATGCCACCTCTTGAGGTTGAGCTATGGGCTGGTGATCAAAAGAATAATCTTCGACTCATACAAAGCAAGAAGCCTGAATTAATGAAAGAAAATGGAAGTGTATCATTTGATGCCGAATCCTTTTTGCTCAAGAATCAGTATAAATTTTACAAAATAATTTGTAAGCCATTGCTAAAACTCCCTTCATGGCATACTAGAAAGGGAGATAAGTCATGGATCTTCATTGATGAGGTTTACTTCTATTGACTTTTTGTCCTAAGGAATATAGAAGAAATCAAACGCACGATTAGTCCTAATGGAAGTATAACCATCATCGTTTCACCGAATTTGGAAAGTGATTTTTTATACTATGGTTTATCTACTTTGACTAGTGCCGTTTGTAGTTCGACCTCAGTGAGTCCTTTGCTTTGCATTTCTGTGATATACCTACCAGCAATAATCTCATGAAAGACTGGTTTAAATACGGTGAATAACATCTAGGTAAAAGTATAAATGGGAGATGTTAAAAGAGTAATTAGGCTTCCAACTTTTAACGCTTCTTTAAAAGAGCTTCTTTGGGATAGAATAATTTGTCGAGAAGCAGTACGCTAGATAGAAGTATGACATACATGACTAAGCTTCTAACATTGAGAGCTAGCGAGATCCGCTGTAAAAAAGATAACCCAACTCTATGAGAGAAGGGTTATTCCTTTAAACCATTCTTGTAAAGGGGTTTAATCCTCCACAAGCTTTATAAACTGTAATATTTTAAAGGAATATATTTTACTGGCCAAATGCAAGTATTTACATAAGTATTTAAATTTGGGTTTATTAAAAAACCTGAGTTCGATAAAGGGAATTAGAAGAATAGGGCTCATTGACTTGATTTTTATCTTTGAGAACTGGCTTTTTATCTTGAAATGAATAAGCAATTAATCCAGCCTCATAATGAGTGATAAAATTGATAAAGCTACGATGCCTAGAATGTTCAATTTGGCCAATGGTTCTCAGTGGATAGTTTATAGGTTGAAGGACGATAGTTTTCGGAGTAAAACCTTATCCCTCGTAGTCATTAAACACTTTTTCATTTTGTTCCTTATAGCCGTAAAAAATGTAATCTATTTTCAAAAAGCACTTGAAATAAATCTATTAAAAAATTGTTCTTATAAGTATACAAACTACCGATAGCTTTTTTTAATATTTGCCATTCTTTAAAGCTGTCCTATCATTAACCTTGGCCTGTGTAATAGAGGAATTGAGGGTTTCTCCTTGGCGGTCTTGTGGAGTTTGAAACCATAAAAACGTCAGATATACCTAGTTCCATGGTAGACGTCGCTATCGTAGCACTTTTTTTTAAAAAATTATTACGGTGTACTCGTTTGTTTTATTTACTTGTATTGGTGTGGAATCAATAAAGAAATACCGCTTCATTTATCCAAACATCAGGACTTTAAAAATAGAGTTGAGTTTAACACGGTTGACTACATTAAATCAACAAAAAATGTAAGAAACGGTAGGTGGAAATTCACTTTTTAAATGCAATTGAATGTTGGACATATAGAAATTGTTGAACTACCTGACTCCACTTTTATGAAACAAAATTGTAACGGTGAGAATTTCATTTATGGATATAGAGCTCTTTCTGTTTACTCGCATTTTTTAAAATAAAGGAGTTAAATCAAAAATGTGGTTCAAATACAAGTCATCAATTGAAGAGAAAATTTCCGTGATTTATATCTTAAGTATAGGGTCTTTATTGTATCGATATTTTGTGCGTTAAGATATCAAACCCACTCCTTATTTTTCCTTAAACTAAGCCTCTTCTTATACCGTACTCAGGTTGTAAGGGAATATGTAAGACTGGTTATGGTTAGAAAAAGAAAAGATAAATTTTACTTAACTATTTTCGCTGAAGGCCTCCAAAAGCAAAGGATTTTTATTCTCCCTCTTGTGAAAAAGAAAAGCAGCGCTAAAGCAGACTTCTGGATTTTACAGCTTTGCCATAATGGTGTCCAGAGATAAAACGGATAAGAATGGCTTAGCTTCAGGTTACAAGAAAACCATGCCATAATTGTCTATGGAATAACTAAAACGGAAACGCACGAAGTAATTCTTTTTAATTTGAAGTATTAAAGGAATATCCGAAGATTATTGAATAGCTGTCTGTAACAGCTATTGACAAGGCAAAAGAGAATTTAGAAGCCATAGACACGTATAAAGTGTTTACACCCAATGTCTCACGTATATTTCTTTATATGGAATTGACTTTCTTGATAATTCTTAGTTTTACTAGCCATGGTAAAAAAACCAGTCAAGAATTTAATCCTTATTTGCATTGGGTTAGTGGTCTCTTTTGAGTTGTCAGGACAAGACGCTTTTATTTCTGTCCAGCCATCTTTGCAGGGAGGTTTTGTTTGTTTTAGTGGTTCAGCCGTCATCACAGCAACGGCTACAAATACGGAGACCTATCAACTACAAATTAACGATGGTGGGAAATGGAATGATTTGGGTTCAAGTGGTTCTGGAAATATAATCTCCATTAGTGTAAGCAACTTTGTTTATGATAATGATTTCCGTATTACAGTGACCAATAGCTCGACTGAGGTCGTTAATGTTAGCGATGTTCTTCATGTGACAGCCCAAAAGCCAATTCTGACTATTCAGCCTATTGATCAAATTCAGTGTTATAATCAAGATGTTTTTTATTACGTCAATGGAGG
This sequence comes from Algoriphagus sp., assembly GCA_051269965.1. Lineage (GTDB taxonomy): Bacteria > Bacteroidota > Bacteroidia > Cytophagales > Spirosomataceae > Arcticibacterium. The sequence goes on from JBNMFK010000054.1 coordinate 16,116, forward strand.
CTATACGTCCTACGAGTGGCAAAAAAGTGAAACAGCTGATGGATTTTACTCCGCACTTTCATCCGGTTCTAAGTATAAA
>JBNMFK010000055.1:0-16120 GCA_051269965.1 Algoriphagus sp.
AAATGGCTTTAGCTAACTCTACTCCAGCTAATATCCCATCATCTTTTACTAATAATTTAGCTTTTCCTCGAGCTTCCGCTGGCACGGTAGATAGGGAGGTATGGTCCCCATCTCCAATGTCTTCTATAAGTGCAGCTTGTATAAAAGCAAGTACCTCTTTAGATTTTATTTCCATTTAAATGACTGTGTTAGGCTAATGCAAATACTTAAAAAATTGGCAGAAATCCTTTTGCCACTAGTTTTATTGATTCCACTTAATCGTTGGATTTATAGGCTATTGCTTTGACGACTGGTCTAAGGAAAATACTTTTGATCAATGAAAAACATTTACCCTCTTTTTTCGCACGAATATTTTATGGCTAAAGCGTTGGATTTAGCTCATCAGGCCTTTGAGGAAGGAGAGGTTCCCGTTGGGGCAGTTGTGGTTACAGGTCAAAATCAAATCATAGGGAAAGGATATAATCAAACTGAACGACTAAATGATGTGACTGCACATGCAGAAATGCTGGCCATAACAGCTGCTGCAAATCACTTAGATGCTAAATACTTAAGGGAGTGCAGACTTTATGTAACCCTAGAGCCCTGTGTAATGTGTGCTGGTGCAATTGCTTGGAGTCAAACTGACCATATCATTTATGGAGCATCAGACCCCAAAAGAGGGTTTTCTAGATTTTTAGAAGGTATTATTCATCATAATAAGGAGCTTATTCCAGGTATTTTGGCTACCGAAAGCGAGGCCCTTCTCAAAGAATTTTTCAATAAGTTGCGAACATAAAGCAGACCTTGACTGTTTTAGGATTAGAAATAATTTAAAAAACTTTAAACCCAAGATATTATGCCCTTCGAATTACCAGCACTTCCTTTTGCTAACAACGCTTTAGAACCACATTTTGACGCTACGACGATGGAAATTCACCATGACCGTCATCACAATGGCTATGTAAACAACCTTAATAATGCTATTGCTGGTACAGACTTAGAAGGAAAAACCATTGAAGAAATCATGGCGGTGGCTGGTGCTTCGGGTGCTGCTGTAAGAAATAACGGCGGCGGTCATTATAACCATTCTCTTTTCTGGTCCATATTAGCTCCTCAGGGAGTTGGTGGAAATCTTTCAGGTCCATTGAAAGAGGCAGTTATAGCCCAGTTTGGTTCTGTAGATGAATTTAAAGCTAAATTTAAGACAGCCGCTGGAACACGTTTTGGCTCAGGATGGGCTTGGTTAGGCGTAAAGGCAGACGGTTCTCTTTGTGTATGTTCATCTCCAAATCAAGATAATCCATTAATGGATGTGTCTGAATGCCCATGTACGCCTATTTTAGGCCTTGACGTTTGGGAGCATGCATATTACCTAAAGTATCAGAATAAGCGTCCTGATTATGTAGAGGCTTTTTGGTCTGTAGTTAATTGGAATGCTGTAGAGGCTCGTTATGCTGCGGCTAAAGGGTAAGAACTATCCTCAAGATATATATTGAAAGCTCGGCCTTTGGTCGGGCTTTTTTTTTGAAACTTTTCATGTATTCTTTGTGGGTTAGCCTTTTAAAAAGTGATTATGAGGAAAAATATCGCTACGGATAATACCACATTAATAAAGCTGAAAACCTTATCAGTCTTCGAAAATAGGACTGTGAAGGCTTTAATGGAGTAGGCCGTTGGCCTTGTGTGGGAGCGAAAAAAGGCTAAACCCTCTAAGAGATGAAGAAAAAAAAGATTTGGGTCTATTTTTACTAATCCAACAAACGTATAGAACTGACTTTGCTAGCATTGAAGTAGTCATGGATATTTTGAATAGCTAAATGGAAGTACTATTCCTTCGAAGCTTTATTTATGATGACAAGAGGATTAAGGATAAACTACTAAAGCAGCTTATAGAGGACTTAGAATAGTCTGAAAAGATTAGGCTTTAGGGGAATAAAGAAGCTCAGTGGTCATCAGAGGGCTTATAGGTTAAGAATAAGAAATTATGGGCTAGGTTTTTATGCATGAGACAAGATGGTGCATTTTGATCGCGTGCCAGAAAGGAACGACACCTATAAAGTATTTCCTTAGCTGTAATATTGGTTTTTGAGAAAACCTTTCTAGTTTTACAGCATGGATAATCAAAGTAGAACAAATTCTTGGTGGTGGCTTTCTTCTCGAATGAGTTGAACAGAATTTGCTTTGCTTAAAAAATATTTGCGGCTTTCTGTTAAACAGAAAGCCGCTTTTTTGTGTCAACGGGTAGCTGTTCACCAATCAGTAAAAATTAGAAAATCAAGATGAGTAAGATATTTAAAATTAAAACCCGCTCCAAAAAGCAACTGGCAGATACCCTGACACCCGTAGGTATTTTCATGAGGCTGCGTGGCCAATATAAGTATTCGGTAATATTGGAAAGTGCAGATTACCATGCCATGCAAAATAGCTTTAGCTATATCGGTTGCGATCCAGTGGCGAGTATCGTTATTGATGACGATAAAGTAAAACAAGTATTTCCTGATGGCAGTAAAGAAGACTTTGATTTAGAAAATCGCAAAGATGCGGTAGGTGTTTTAAAAAGTTTTTCAGATCGCTTTGTGTCAGAGGACTCTGGGAACAGTTTCATTAGTAATGGTCTTTTTGGGCACATGGCCTATGATGCGGTTCAGTATTTTGAGGATATTGATATCCAAGCCAAGAGCAAGGAAAATCAAGTGCCTTCATTGATTTACCGTGTGTATAGATACATAATCGCTATCAATCACTTTAAAAACGAGCTACATATTTTTGAGCATACCTACGGTGAAGAAAAGAATCCTGTTGAGAGTGGCTTAGAAACGATCGAGCTCTTTGTGAACTCTCCCAAGTTTAGTAGCCAAAAGTTTAAGATTTTAGGGGAAGAAAAAAGTAATGTGACCGACGAGCAAATGCGGGACACTGTCAATATCTGTATAAAGCATTGCCATAGAGGAGATGTTTTCCAAATAGTACCATCAAGAAGGTTTTCAAAGGATTTTGAAGGTGACGATTTCAATGTCTACAGAGCATTAAGAAGTATTAATCCGTCTCCCTATTTGTTTTATTTTGATGGTGGAGATTATAGTATATTCGGTTCATCGCCAGAAAAGCAGATTCATATTGAGGGCGAACAAGCTGAGATTCATCCCATAGCCGGGACTTTCAAAAGAACAGGAGATGATGAAAAAGATGCTCAATTAGCCAAAGAATTGGACGCAGACCCGAAAGAAACCGCAGAGCACGTAATGCTGGTAGATTTGGCACGAAACGATTTAAGCCGTAGCTCTGAGCAGGTAAAAGTAGAGGTTTTTAAAGAAGTACAGTATTACTCTCATGTGCTTCATTTAGTTTCAAAGGTGACTGGGAAAATGATGAAGGGTACCAATCCACTTCAACTCGTGGCAGATACGTTTCCGGCAGGCACGCTCTCTGGTGCACCAAAACATATGGCGATGACGATTATTAATAAGCTGGAAAATACCAATAGAAGTATTTATGGGGGGGCGATAGGTTTTATGGATTTCAATGGCAACTTTAATCATGCGATAGCAATTCGTACTTTTATTAGTAAGAACAATACCTTGTTTTATCAAGCGGGAATGGGCGTAGTGGCTAAATCTGAGGTGGATCTAGAAATGGACGAAGTTGGAAATAAACTGGGAGCCTTAAGGGATGCTATGGATATGGCAGAAAGTATTTAGTACTCGCGACGGTCTTTAACAAAATACTCCCAAGGATGCTATAATAAATATTTAAGACGTCATTCACTATTAGAACCTATGAATGGTAAGAGGTCATGGAGATGAGTTGGTACTCAGATTTAGAAAAACAAAAAGGAGAGGTAGTAAAAAATACAATCAAACTGAATAATGTCTGGGGTAGTGAAAAAGAAAGCAAAACGTTTAAAAATATACCATATTTAAAGTGGTCAAGAAATGAAGATATTAGTACTAGATAATTACGATTCGTTTGTTTACAATTTGGTTTATATCCTCAAGGAATTTGGAGGAGATGTAGATGTTTTTAGGAACGACAAAATAAGCATTGAGGCTGTGAACAAATATGACAAGATTTTACTTTCACCAGGTCCTGGTATTCCTGAGGAAGCCGGAATTATGATGGATCTTCTGGCAGAGTATAAAACCAAGAAAAGTATTTTTGGGGTGTGTCTTGGGCATCAGGCCATTGGCGAGGCTTTTGGTAGTAAAATAGAAAACATGGGCGATGTACTCCATGGAGTTACCACACCTTGTGAGGTCATTGATGAGAAGGAATTACTGTTCCAAGGAATTCCAAATCGCTTTGATGTTTGTAGGTACCATAGCTGGACGGTCTTACCCGATACCATGCCGTCTGATTTAAAGATTACGGCCAAAGACGACAAGGGTTATGTCATGGCGGAGGCCCATCAAAAATATGATGTAAGAGGCGTTCAGTTTCATCCAGAAGCTTACCTCACCCAGCATGGCGTGAAGATGGTAGAGAACTGGATGAAAGGTTGAGAAGACTTTACTATAATGCTAGAGAAGATATAGAATGAAAACCTACCTAAGTCAACTAATACAAAAGCAATCCCTATCAAAAGACGCTGCTTTTGCCGCTCTTTCCAAAATAGCGGCAGGGGAAGTGAATACTTCTCAGACAGCTGCTTTTTTGATGGGAATCCAGCAGAAAGGAATTTCAGCAGACGAGCTTTCAGGCTTTAGAGATGCCATGCTGGAAGTTGCTCAAAAGATAGACTTATCAGACTTTGATGCCATGGACGTCTGTGGTACTGGGGGAGACGGAAAGGATACTTTTAACATTTCCACTACTGCTGCTTTTGTTATAGCCGGAGCAGGTCAGAAAATAGCGAAACACGGAAATCACGGGGTGAGTAGTGCTGTAGGCAGTAGTACTGTTTTAGAGCATTTAGGCGTAAAGTTTACTATTGACGAGACATTCCTAAAGAACAAATTAGAAAAGGCTGGCATGTGCTATTTGCATGCCCCATTGTTTCACCCGGCCATGCGTCATGTGGGTCCAGTCAGGAAAGAACTGGGTATGAAAACGTTCTTTAACATGTTAGGGCCGCTTCTTAATCCAGGATTAGTGAAAAAACAACTCACGGGCGTCTATGATTCATGTGTTTTCGAGTTATACGAGCAGGTTTTTAGACAAAGTGATAAACAATTCGGGATAATCTTTGATTTAGCAGTCTACGATGAGGTTTCTTTGACTGGTGATTTCTTGTTTTCATCCCATTTCCCATCTTCAGATGAAGGAGAAATCTTGAGTCCATCTGCCTTTGGTTTAAAAACATTTGAACCCAAAGATCTTTATGGTGGAGGTTCTTTAGAAGAATCTGCTAAGATGCTGGTAGAGATCCTTGAAAATAAAGGTACGGAGGCACAAACGTCTGTGGTACTGGCCAATGCCGCCATAGGTTTAGGTGTGGCTAAAAACATGACTATAGAGCAAGGTCTAGCTGAGGCCAAAGAGTCTTTAGAAAGTGGTAGAGCAAGAGAGGTACTTCGTAAATTGGTAGATTAGTCCGTTCTTCTAGACGCTGCTAATCCAAAGCACAAGACACTAATAGCTACCAGGTAATGATAGGCTTCAATCCTATCAAGGGCGGAAACAAATGTGTCTCTAAAAGAAGCTAATGCTGCAAAAATAACACTCGCCAGAAGCCAAGATCCTAAGTTCATCCTGCTTTTGATAAGGGCCATTACTCCCGCTGCTGCTATTAAAATCATAGAAATGACAGGAATCAATGAAACAATCAGAGGAATACCAATCAATTGGTGAATCGCAAACATGACGAGACCAACGGTCCGCACGGCGGTGCCAATCTTGGCAGTCAAGGTGTGGTCCTCCCAGACTTTAAGCCATGAAGCTACAGCTAGTCCTAAGGTCCCTACTGTGGCGGCTAGATTTTGAAAGAAGGATGAGATATAAACAGCATTTTCTATTCCGGCAAAGCCGGCTGCTCCTAAAAATGCTGCGATGGAAACTGAAAGAACAAACGCTTCCTAAAGGAGGGTTTCAAACAGTTCTAACTTTAAAAGGCATCTAAAAAAACGAAAAGGCTGACTGAACTTAATACGACATCAGAGGTAACATGTGACGTTTGCATTTTGAAACCATTTTGCCTTATTATGTTAAATAATATTTACTTCGGCCTGGAGAATTATTCCAAATTTCTCAGTGACAGAAGTTTGAATATTTTCTGAAAGAGCTTTAATCTCTGCTCCATTTCCCCCACCATAATTAACCAAGACTAAAGCTTGATTTTTATGTACACCAATTTGCCCAAATGTCTTTCCTTTCCATCCTGCCTGCTCAATGAGCCAGCCTGCCGGTACCTTTACATGACTTTTATCTACAGGGTAAGAAGGTATTTCTGGGTAAGCTTTTTTTAGTTCATTAAACTGGATCAAGCTAATAACAGGATTCTTGAAAAAGCTGCCAGAATTGCCAATTTTAGCAGGGTCGGGAAGTTTAGATTGCCTAATCTTGATAACCGCATCGCTAACGTCTTTAATTGTAGGCTGTTCAATATTATGCTCTTTTAGAGTATCTTTAATGGCACCGTAGTCAAGTTTAAGACGGGGCTTTTTTTGTAGCCTAAAGAAGACATGGCTGATAAAATAGTTGCCTTTTTCAGCATGCTTAAAAATGCTCTCTCGGTAGCCAAATTCGCAGCTGGCATGGTTAAATGATGTCCGCTTCTTACTTTTCAAGTTTAATGCTTCTAGACTAACGAATACATCCTTTATTTCTACGCCATAAGCTCCAATGTTTTGCATTGGAGCGGCTCCCACTGAACCCGGAATGAGGGAGAGATTTTCAATACCTCCAAGTCCCTTTTTTACAGCATATAAGACTAGAGAATGCCAGCTTTCACCAGAACCAACTTTTAGAATAACCTCATCTTCGTTTGTGGAGGTTTGTTCTATACCTAGGATGTTATTTTTAACGACTAAACCATCAAAGTTTTTAGTTAGTAGTATATTGCTTCCACCACCGATAATCATAAGGTGGTTTTCCTTAAATACATCATTCTCAATAACTTCTAGAAGCTGAGTTACCGAATTTATCTCAGTAAAATACTTGGCAGAGGCTTCTAGTCCAAACGTATTGAAGGCTTTTAAGGATGTATTTTTAAGTATATTTGGCATCAATGATTATCAAAATTTGACGCAATTTACCTAAGAGAAATTACAAAGCATGAATATCGTTTTTTTAGATGCCTTCACTAGCAAAACAGAAGAGCTTGACCTTTCAGAATTGAAAAGTTTAGGAAATCTCACAAGCTATGATAGAACGCCTTATGCACAGACTGTTGAACGAGCAAAGGATGCCACCATTCTGTTGACTAATAAGGCGGTTTTGGATGAGTCTGTGCTAAGTCAATTACCAAATCTAAAATATATTGGTGTTACGGCAACCGGTTATAACGTGGTGGATTTGGCCGCGGCGAAGGCTATGGGGATCACGGTCACTAATGCAAAGAATTATAGCTCTATGTCTGTAGCTCAGCATGTTTTCGCTATGATGCTGAGCTTTACCAATAGAATTGCGGAGCATAATAGACCAGAGAGATGGCTTAGATCTCCTGACTTCTGTTTTTATGATTATACGTTGACAGAGTTGGCTGGGAAAACAATTGGTCTCGTTGGTATAGGAGATATTGGCGAGAAAGTAGCCCAAGTGGCAGAGGCCTTTGAGATGAATATTTTGGTCAATAGAAAATCTAGCAAATCACATCCGAAATACAAAATAGTTGTTTTGGAAGAATTGCTTGTAGAGTCTGATTTTGTGAGTTTACATTGTCCGCTAACAGTAGAAAACCAAGGTTTTGTGAACAAGGAGAATTTATCAAAAATGAAGCCAACTGGTATTTTGATAAATACGGGGAGGGGCCCTTTAATAAATGAGGCAGACTTACGTGAGGCTCTAGATAATGGCGTCATTGGAGGAGCTGCTGTAGATGTAATATCTGCTGAGCCACCAACTAAAGGAAACGTACTCTTTGGAGCTAAAAATCTAATAGTAAGTCCTCATGTGGCTTGGGCTACGCTAGAGGCCAGAAGGAAGCTCTTTAGTATTGTTACTGACAATATAAAAGCGTGGCAGGCTGGTAAGGCGGTGAATGTGGTTAGCTTTTGATGTTTGGGTTTTCCTTATGAATTCAAAAACCTTATTGTTTATAAATAAATGGTCCCCTGGAGAGAAAATCGAAAGGCCATCACATTGGCCCATCTACTAAAGCCATTTCTTCCTTCTAAAATAAAGGAGCATTGCTCCGGAAAGTAAGGCCATAACACCCAATAAGACATAGTATCCGTTTTTATGAGCTAGTTCTGGCATATGCTGAAAATTCATGCCATAAATACCTGCTAAGAAGGTTATAGGAACAAAAATGGCAGTAATGATAGTAAGAAACTGCATGACCTTGTTCATTTTCATACTCATTTCTGAGATATGAATTTCTTGCAGCCCGGTAAGAATATCCCTCATAGTATCCAAACTATCTACCACTGAAATTGTATGGTCATAAACGTCTTTCACATAGACTTTAGTCTTGTCTTCAATATCATCTGAATCTGATTTGGAAAAGGCATAAAGAGCCTCTCTCAATGGAGCTACGACTTTTCTTATTCTGAGTAAATCTTTCTTAAGGACAAAGATCTGGCCCCTATCAAAATTCTCAATATCGGATATTAGAACCTCTTCCAAGTGTTCAATACGCTCTTCTATCTCATCTAGGACTGTAAAATAATTATCGATTACAAAGTCGATAATGGCGTAAGCTAAATAGTCAGCTTTTTTTAATCTAACCCTACCTTTAGCTTGCTCTATTCGATCCCTTAAGGCAATAAAAATATCGTCGTCATCTTCTTGGAAAGAGAGAACAAACCCCGTATCGAAATAAATAGAAACATTCTGAATATGTAGAACACCTTTTTGGAATTGTACAAACTTTAAAGAGAAAAAATGGCCATTGATAAACTCGCTATATTCTGGCCTTTTATAAACATCTGCAATGTCTTCTAATGCCAGCGAGTGTATCTCAAAAACATCACCTATCTTTTGTATAAATGCTTCGTCATGAAGCCCTCTAATATCATACCACTGGACTAAGTATGCTTTAGGTTTAAGAATTATGGCCTTTCTAACGTCCTCAAAAGTCTCTCCCTTAAATGAGGCGGCATTAAATTCTAGATAGTTTAGCTTAAGAGGGATTCCTCCTTTTTTTCCAGTGTATTTGATGGTACCAGGTGGAAGTCCTAAGGTATTTTTATGCTTCATTTATAGGGGATATTCTTGCTTCAAATTTAGGCAAGATTTTTTAAGTAGCTTTTAAACAGAAAGACCTTGCCGTTTGGCAAGGTCTTTCTACTGATAAATCAAATAAGATTATCTAACTGGGATAGCTACTTTAATATTCTCCCATGCTATCGTAACAGCATTGGCATCTACAGAAATATCAAAAAGCTCTACAGACGCATCTGTTGCTCCAGCCTTGGCAGTAATGTGAGGCAAATCACCAGCCTTAATTTTGCCATATTCATAGGCTCCCCATTGCTTCCGGGCAGGGTTAAGAATTATTGTCCAGTTGCCATCTTCCGAAGGAATAGTAAATAAAGAATAAGTACCCGCAGCTACATCTTGTCCTCCAAAATTCACAGCTTTTTTGAACGTTATTTCTGTGGCATCATTAGCACCGGTACGCCAGACCTTACCAAAAGGCACTAAGCCTCCAAATATCTCTCTTCCCTTCATAGAAGGAGCACTGTAGGTTACTGAGACCTTATCAGAGTCAGCTGTTTTCTTTGGACTAGCTTGAGAGAATGAGTAGGAACTTACAAAAAGTAAAGCTGCTGCTACAAATAGTAATTTTTTCATCTTTGTTCTTTTTTTAATAAAATTGAAATTGTCTTTGGACAGATTTTATGGCCAGAGGCCTAAAAAATAAAATCACGAACAACATACTAACGAAGCAAAAGTGCCTTTAGTTTTATTAACCTTTGAAGTTAAAACCTATTCTTCTTTTTCTGTCAACAATTGGGCGGCCATTTCTTTTGGATCCGTTGGATTCTTATTTATAGTGTCAGATTCTACCAAACCATCTCGTAGTCGTATAATCCTATGGGCATATTTAGCAATATCTTCTTCGTGAGTTACCATAATGATAGTATTTCCCATAGCGTGTATTTCTTCAAAAAGCTCCATTATTTCAAAGGAAGTTTTTGTGTCTAGATTTCCTGTAGGCTCATCTGCTAGAAGTATGGATGGATTATTTACAAGTGCCCTAGCTATAGCTACACGTTGACGCTGACCTCCAGACAGTTCATTTGGCTTATGATGTGACCGGTCTCCTAGACCTACACTTTGAAGAACATTTTGAGCTCTTTCCGTTCGAGCACTTTTACCAAATCCTGCATATATAAGAGGCAATGCCACATTTTCTAAGGAAGACTGTCGTGGCAAAAGGTTAAAAGTTTGAAATACGAAGCCAATCTCCCTATTTCTAATTTCTGCTAGCTCGTTTTCAGTCATATGAGAAACATCTCTGTCATTCAATGTATAGCTTCCGCCAGTGGGAGAGTCTAAACAGCCAATGAGGTTCATCAAAGTAGATTTTCCAGAACCAGAAGGACCCATAAAAGCGACATATTCTCCTTTATCAATAGAAATAGAAACAGACTTAAGGGCGTCCACCACTTCAGTACCCATGATATATCTTTTTGCTATCTCTTTAGTTTCTATTATTTTCATATTTCACAAGATTTACGTGTCGGTCATAATTAGAATAGGCCTAGACAAAGATAGTTTTTCAATCCATTCGCTTTAAATTTTTTATACCAATGTTTGTGCGGAATGATAGGTGGTCAAGAAAATACTTTAGACGGTGTAAAAGCTTATGACGCTAAAACTTTTTAGCTTTCTCTAATCTATTTTTTTGTTCTGCGGCATATTCAGTATTAAAAGTCTGATAATTCTCTTTTGATAATAAAACGCGTAGTTTTCTCAAGCCATTCTCGGCATAATCTGGCACACCATTCCTTAGGGCCAAGAGTACATATTTTTTCCAAAGTATCACAGAGTTTTTATTAAACTCTAAAGCATTAAAAACGAGGGTATAGGCCTCATAGTCTTTTTTAATAGAGGTCAGGTAATCACTGAGGTCTACAATGAGAAAAGGATTGAGTGGAGCTTCCTGATATAGGTTTTTATAGGTAGTTTCGTTTATTTCCAACTGGAGAAGCTCGCTTGCCTGCTGTAATTGCTTTAGTTTTAAGTGGCCTTCAAAATCGTTTTCAATAAGTACTTTGGCAGAAGCCGCATCGCCTGCTGATTCAAAATAAAGGACGGCCCTATCGAAAATACCCTCTTGCAAATACCACATCCCCAAATTCCGTCTGTAAAGTAGCCCAGTTTCGGTACTGTCTTGAGCCAAATAAGTTAACTGTTTAATGGCCGAAATCTTATCCCCGTTTTGATAGGTTTGTACACTTCTCAAGTACCTCAGATCCTCGTTAAGGGAAATGTTGGAGGGGTTATTTATCAAGGCATTCCAGGTGGAGTCTGTAAGCCTAATTTCATTCTTTTGAAGACTTATTTGATTATAAAGAGAAGCAAAATCAATGGTATTCAATGCTTCATTTGCTGGTGCTGGACTCTCACTTAATTTACCTGATGTTAATCCTGTCATTCTGCTTATAGCCAGTTGATTAGCAAGATTAGAGGGGCTGTTAACGGCAGCCAAAGATGAACTTACAGAGTCTAATTTCTGAGGGAGAGCATTTTCGATCCAAAAGGCCTGAAGGTTTACTCTTTCCACCTCGCACGAAGTACAGATACTCAGTGCTTTTTCGGCATAGACATAAACACTATCTCGTGCTTTGGCCTTTTCAAGAATTCGTGCAGTATTAGTAGCCAAAGCAGCACTTTGAGGGAATTTTCTAATACCCTCTCTCAGCGTAAAAAGGGCGTCAAAGAACATATCTTCACGCTCTAAATGCTGACTAAGGCCGATGTAAGCAAACTCACTTGCGTTCTTTTGAATAGCCCCTTCATAATAAGACGCCGCCGTTACGCCATCTCCCACATCTCTCGCCAAAGTAGCTAGGGCATAATTAGCTTTGTGATTATAGTAATCGGTTTTGATTGATTCTTTAAAAAAAGCTTCGGCTGCAGTTTTTTCGCCTTCGGCCAAATAGAAATCGGCTTGTGCATTATTCAGACCGGCCTGAAGTTGGCTGTAGGAATAAATGTTCTTTTGAATTAGCATAAAGGCAATAAGAGATAGACTCATGATTTTTGCCAATAACCACCTGCTGAGTTTAGGCTTATACAAGACTAAATAAACATTAAGGCCTTCTTTGAAGAGGCTTATGAAATTGATTAAAACATGCAAGAAGAAAGCAACTCCTAAGGCAAGGTGAACAATAGCAATATAGTCACTGAGTAGCTCTATGAGAGGGTCATTTGACGTAGCGTAAACAAAACCCAATAGTGCCACAGAGATGATGGCTAATCCCAGATATAGCCAGGCACCTGTACGTTGGAAACTAAACAAACCAGTATCTTCTGTTTCTTTCCGGAAACCCCAAAATCCTAAAGTAGTAGAAATAAGGAAGAGAATAAGAGGACTAATAACCATGGCACTGCCATCAATTACTCTAATATTTTCTAAGTATATGAGTAGGCAGTTCAATAGGTAAATGATACCAATACCTAGGTAGGCCGCTAGTGAACTTTTACCCTTTTGTGAAGCGTTTGCTACCGCCAAAACAAAGAATGCTACTATTTCATGGGCAATAAAAAAAGTGAAAATGGCAAATAAGATAATTACAAAAGGAAGGCTATGATTAGAAAGGGCTAATAACGGCTGATCAATCCTAGCGAAACGGATAGCACAAAAAAGTAAGAAGACAAAAACAGCTAAAATGCTTGAAAATCTCCCCCAAAAACCTACTCTTTTTAGGAACGAATTATAGACAAAAACCAGAATGCCTACTATCCCGAAACCAGCCATAAGTGGCCAATTGTTAGTGCTTTGAAAAATAATTTCTGTTCTAGCAAAAACAAAGAACAAGGCTAGCGTTACCATTCCTGCTAAAAACCAAAAGCTATTTTGAAAAGAAAGTCCAGAAAGGATAAGACTCAATCCAACTAAAATTGAGCCTATCAATACGACGGAAGGAAGTACGCCTATCTGCTCGCTAGAAGGTAGGTACCATTCTTTTAAATAATAAACCAATTCGTTATTAGTAAACTGAAGGCCCTTTTCCACAAAAGCATCGGTGGCTATGAATTTTTTATGAAGTTCAGAGGCTACATCCCAATGAAGGGTATTATCGAGGCCGTTTATAACCCAGTAAGAGCTTAATCCAAAGATACACAAGGCTAGGACAGAAGATAGGGCTAGAGCAAGTTTTAGAGTAGGAGGCCAGTTTCTCCAGAAAGCTAGGTTGGATATCATTAAAAGAGGGAAGGTCAGATACTATTAACTCTACAAATAACGCCAAAATTATCCGTGGACGTGTAAATCAAAATTGCCCTAGTATATTTGTCCTAATATTCATAGAAACTAAAATCATGACGCTTCACAAAGAAGGTACCCCTACCATTTTGATTTCGCTTTTTGGACTCACGTCCATTTACCTTGTTTTAAGGTACTTTTTGCCAGAGTATGATTTGGTTTCCAAGGCATGGCTTGTATTTAGTGTACTACTGATGATAATTGTCTTACAGTTTTTTAGAAAGCCAAGTAGAACTACCATTCAAAACAGCAATCATATCATAGCTCCCGCAGACGGCAAAGTGGTGGTGATAGAGGAAGTGGTGGAAACCGAGTATTTTATGGGGCCTAGAAAACAAGTATCTATATTCATGTCACCGCTTAACGTTCATATAAACTTTAATCCAATCTCTGGTTTGATAAAATATGTGAAGCACCATCCAGGGAAATATTTGGTGGCATGGCATCCTAAATCCAGTACAGAAAATGAGCGAAGTACGGTAGTTGTAGAGCACAAGAATGGTACAGAAATTCTATTTAGACAAATAGCAGGAGCCATGGCCAGACGTATAGTCACCTACTCTCAAGAGGGTCAAAAAGCGGAGCAAGGTTCAGAATTTGGATTTATTAAGTTTGGATCTAGAGTAGATATCTTTCTTCCACTGGATGCCAAGATACTTTGCGGAATGGATGACAAGCCTGTAGGTGGTGAGACGATTATTGCGGAATTGAGTTGATCTTAATTTAAAACGTAGCTTTTTTGTTCAAGCCTTTCATCTCTATATTTTAGCGACTACAAGTCAATTTCTTATTTTGCTTGTTCAACCCTATTTATTGTGACAAATAGAAGAGATTTTCTTGTCAAATCCAGCACTTTATTTGCTGGTGGTATTATGCTTCCATCCTGTATGAAATCAGAATTTATGGTAGAAAATACTATCACTGATGCAGCTATGGCAGACGGAAGAAAAGTAGAAAGTGCAGGCGTGCGGCTTTACACTTTTAGAGATGCTATGGTTAAAGACGCTTTAGGCACCTTAGAAAAAATAGCGGCACTGGGCTATCAGCAAATTGAATCTGCGAGGAGTGATGTTGGGGATTATTATGGCTTAAATGCTGCTGGCATGAAAAAGCTTGTGATGATTTAGACATGGTGCTTAGGCGTGGTCTTGTTCACCTAGACGATGATTTTGACAAAACCATTGCAGAGGCCTTGGCCACGGGCCAAGAATATTTTATATGCTCTTCTATGCCTAAGGACGGCCAAATGGCAGATAATTACAAAGCTACGGCTGAGGCTTTCAATAAGGCCGGGGAGCGGTGCAAAGACAAGGGTATTAAATTTGGATATCATAATCACGAATATGAGTTTGCATCTGATGGGGGTCAGGTACTTTATGACGTATTGATGGGTAATACGCAGGCAGATTTGGTTCATATGGAACTAGATTTAGGCTTGGTAATCGTGGCAGGTAAAGATCCAAGTGATTATTTCACTAGATATGAAGAGCGTTTCCCTTTACGGCATTTGAAAGATATGGATATGACAGAAAAACAAAGGACTAAATTTAGTAAAGGCGGACTTGATATTTTGAAAATGCTTCAAAACGGCGACAAATCGGGCTTGAAACACATTTTCGTAGAGCAAGAGGAATATACCGTTGGCCCATTTGAGGCTATGGCAGATAATATGGCTTATTTGAATAACTTGAGGTATTAGCAGTTTCTGCTTAAGATGGAGCTCCATGCTTTTAAAGGTATAGTTCCACTAGTTATTACTTAATCTAGGTTAAATACAAACCTAAAATCCTCCATCATTGTGGGTAAAATAGCTCAAAAAGTACCGAGGTTAAAGTCTTAAAGAAACTACAATTCAAGTCACAGATACTTCTTGGTCTTTAATTGGTCCACAAAGGACTTTATGAAGGCTGGTAGGCTTATATTCCTTGGAAACGGAAACTTAAAAATGATTTGGCATCTCCCAACTAAAGGAAAGTCATTATGAGGCATCATTTTTTATACTTATGCTTTTTTGAACTATCTCGTCCCTTCCAATACTCTTAAATCTAACTATCTATAAATTGAGTTCTTTCCAAAATAAATACTATGAATGCTTGAAGGAACAAATAATCCAATGTCAGCGTGTTTCTTATTTGGAAAAAGAGCGTAGTGGATTTTCAGACGAGCAAAGCCGTCATTATCTTCAAAGAACTCGCTTCTAAAAGAAATATATAGTTTAATCGAGTTTTCTAGGCTTTTCAGAGTGTCACTAGTGATTAGGAGTTCTGTTAGAGTAATTAAAGTGGAGCAAAGATTAACAAGAAACATTTTGGCTGGATTCATGTTCAACCGAGTGGTGACTAAAACTATCGAGTCAATAAGCTAATTCCTTGGGTTAATGAGGGGTAATGCTTAGACTAAATTTGCAATGGCAGAAAAAATGAAAATTAATTTAATCTAAGATACGAAAAGCTTAATTTCACTTCATTCAGACTTTACAGAAGGAAAGCACTATTTGACATACATAAATATGATTAACATTGAATTTATGAGAAAGAACTATTATTAGCTTTATGAACTACCCCATCTATATAGATTATGCTGCCACCACGCCCGTGGATGAAAGGG
>JBNMFK010000056.1:0-15972 GCA_051269965.1 Algoriphagus sp.
ATTTCCCTTAATTTCTTTAAAAAGCACTTGCCTTTTGAAGAAATGAAATCGGCAGATGAATTGACTTCCAACGAAAACGACTATATTTCTGCAAAAGAAGGATAAGTTTATGCCGTTTATTTACCCGAAGGAGAAACATCAATATTGACACTTCCAAAAAAAAAGCAGGTTCAATGGTTTAATCAAGGAACTGGCGATTTACTACCTTCTAATAAAAAAATAAGTGGGAAAGGGACCTTGCAGTTCCATATACCGAATATTGGGTAGCTCTAGATTGACATTAAATAAAACATCATTGAAAAAATACGAAAGTCTTAGACAGGAATGCTTTGAAGCTAATTTAGAACTCCCGAAACTGGGGCTAGTTCTTTTTACTTTTGGCAATGTAAGTGCTGTAGATCGTAATGAAGGCGTTTTTGCAATCAAACCGAGTGGTGTATCCTATGATGTTTTAAGGCCAGAGGATATTGTTATTGTGGATTTTGATGCCAAGGTTGTGGACGGAAAAATGCGTCCTTCTTCCGATACCAAGACGCATGCCCTACTCTATAAAACATGGCAGGATATTGGTGGCATTACCCATACCCATAGCACCTACGCCGTAGCTTGGGCTCAGGCTGGAAAAAATATACCCCTTTTGGGCACTACTCATGCAGATCATACCCATCAGGATGTTCCCTGTGCTCCTACTCTTTCTGATGAAATGATTCAGGGAGACTATGAATTTGAGACTGGGAATCAGATTCTTAAAATTTTTGAAGAAAGGGGCCTCTCTCATAAAGAAATGGAAATGGTATTATTACAGAATCATGGTCCATTTGCGTGGGGAAGAAACGCCGCTAGATCTGTTTATAATGCCGCAGTATTAGAAGAGATAGCCAAGACAGCTCAATTAACCCTAAGCATAAATCCAGATGCTCAAAGACTAAAAGAAACACTTAGAAATAAGCATTATCAGCGTAAACATGGTAAAGATGCCTATTATGGTCAAGGCTGTTAGGAAACTTTTAAAATATATAGATGTATTTCAAATATGCTGAGGAAACATAAAGGACTTCAATTTATTCTCTTCTTCTTTTTTTGTTTGGCTTGTACTAAAGATGATGCACATGTCATAGGATGCAATGGTTCACTGAAAATTGAGATCCTTGAAAACTTCGATGCTATTCCCGGAGCAGCAATTGGTAAACTGGTTGCACAAGCTGCAGGCGGCATCCAGCCTTACGCCTATAGCATTGATGGAGGAGACATCGATATAGGCTCAAGCTTTAGTGATTTAAGGCCGGGCAGCCATACAGTAATGGTTAAGGATAATAATAACTGTACGTCTGAAGTGACTGTTTCTATTGTAGAACAGCTATCTGTCAGTTATGGAACCAATGTCGCACCTGTTTTACAAACAAGTTGCAATGTGGCAACCTGTCATTGCTCTGGAAATCCTTACTGTTTTGAAACTTATGACCAAGTATCAGCTGCACAAGTGGGCATTCAAGCAAGAACCTCCGCAGGGGCCATGCCACCACCTGCCTCGGGCATCACTATAAATCCGGCTAATGTACAGGCCATAAGTAATTGGATTTATCAGGGGGCTCTTAATAATTAGTACCATTAAAATTGGCGTTTGATGATGCACGTGTAAAAAAAAGAACACTATCCTTCCATTTTAACAAAGAATAGATTCTCATCTTCAGCTTTTAAGAAAAATATTTTGCGTTTCATTACATTCGAATAATTAAAATTAGAATCTACAAAAAAGCAAATTAAGGCAAAGCATACGCTACAAGATACATTTTCATCGAATAGCAAGAAGCTAATTAGCTCTAGAAATACGTGCAAAACTTTAGCGGAAAGGAAACAGATTTAAATAGCCAATACCTTCCTTACTCCTACCTCAGTATTTTTTAACTGAATTCCATTACGATAAATTAAAAGAACTTCTGGACTAGATACAGGCTAGAATAAAACAAAAAACCTCCGCAAAGAACTTAAATAGTTAATTGCAGAGGAAAAGAAGTAGAGAGAGCGGGATTCGAACCCGCGGTACGCTCGCACGCACACACGCTTTCCAAGCGTGCTCCTTAAGCCACTCGGACACCTCTCTGTTTCGCGTTGCAAAATAAATGCTTTCTTTTTAAAACTAAAATAGATTTACATTCTTTAATTTCATCTGGTAATAATTTTATTCGTCTAAAGCCATAATCTTCCATCCATGGATTTGAAAGATTGTTCTCTTCTAATGCAGGTTTTCGGCCACTGGTTCTAATTTTTAAGCCCTTCAGACATTTCTCCTCTTAAGTTTTCTTGAAGTAGCTCTTTTGACTTTATAAGGGACTTATTCAGACCTAAAACATACATGAGCTTACAAATAGCCGCCTCGGTGGTGAGGTCCCTTCCAGAAATTACACCTGCATTTTGAAGCCCCTTGCCCGTATCATAATCTCCCTGCCGTACCTCTCCCCCACTACACTGAGATACATTATACAATAGAATGCCTTTGGAAGCAGCTTTTTGTAGTAAACTCAAAAAAACTGTATCTGAAGATGCATTTCCAGAACCAAAAGTTTCAAGGACCACTCCTTTCAGGTTTTCTTGTTGCAAAACAACTTTTACAAATTCATTTGCTATACCCGGAAAAAGTTTCAGGATCAGAACATCCTTATTCATTTTTTGATGAACAAAAAACGAGCCTTCTGGCTTTGGTAAGATGTAAGGTTCATTGTATTGGCAATACACACCTACTTCTGCCAGATTTGGATAGTTCTCGGACTGAAATGCATCAAATTGTGAACTCTCCTGCTTCTTGGCTCTATTTCCTCTTAACAATCGGCCGTTGAAATAAATACAGACCTCGTTTAGCAGACTTTCTCCATTTACCTTGTGCTCTACCAGCTCTAAAGTAGTCATCATATTTTCACGGGCATCTGTTCTGGCCATCCCTATGGGCAACTGAGCTCCCGTTATGATGACCGGTTTCGCTAAGTTTTCTAACAAAAAACTTAATCCAGATGCTGTATAGGCCATGGTATCTGTTCCATGCAAAATCACGAAACCATCATAAGCATCATACCTATCACCAATTATTTTAGCTAATTCAATCCAAATTTCTGGAGACATATTGGAAGAGTCTATAGCCGGCTCTATGGGTATAATGGTCAGCTCCGATTTAAAACGACCTAATTCTGGAATATTTTTAAGTATTTCCTCAAACTGAAAAGGTACCAATGTTTTCTTTTCACCATCGTAGACCATACCCAATGTTCCACCAGTATAAATCATCAAAATACTGGATGCTTTTTGGCTATTTGTTTTAACTTCAAATTCTTTATACATCGCTAAAATTGCTTTACATCCAATAACTTAATACTCCTCCATATCATCTAGTAACATACGGTATGCTCCTCTTAGCTCGGCTTCTATCTTCTGATTGTTTTGACTTTCTGCCAATGCAATACCTTTCAGATAAATCTTTTCAGCATCCTCCAGTGCATCTTCATCAAAATAAAGCTGAGCCAATTGGTAGTATGTAGGAAGATATGTAGCATGCTCACGAATCAATACTTCTAAATGCTCTACAGCTCTTTGTTTGTCAGACTTCATCAATTCCATAGCCACAGCATATCTGTTGAAAGGATCCTCTGGTTCCTGTACTAAAAAATCTAATAATAATTTCATTCGCTCCTCTTGCATACTCATAAGTCGATTATTACATTTGTAATGTTATGCATGCATAACATTATTTGTGTCACAGATTCAAATATCAATATTTCATTCTTACAAATTTTAATATCATATGAAAATACTAGTTTGTATTTCAAGTGTGCCAGATACAACTTCAAAAATTAGCTTTACTGATAATAATACGGCCTTTGATGCTAATGGCGTTACCTACGTCATTGGACCCTACGACGACTATGCTCTAGCTAGGGGCGTTGAGCTTAAAGAGCAAAGCGGAGGGAGTCTTACCGTTTTGAATGTTGGTACTTCAAGTTCTGACCCTCAAATAAGAAAAGCCTTGGCTATTGGGGCAGACGATGCCATCCGAGTGGATGCAGATCCAACAGATTCATATTTTGTAGCTGAGCAAATAGCCCACGTGGCTAAAGATGCTAATTATGATCTTATTTTAATGGGTCGTGAAACCACAGATTATAATTCTGGTGTAGTGCACGGCATTGTAGGAGAGTTATTAGGAATTCCTTCATTGTCGCCAGTTATGGAATTAACCGTTGACGGAAATAAAGCCCTTATATCTAGAGAAATAGAAGGAGGAAAAGAAAAAATAGAGGCTACTTTGCCTTTAGTGTTAGGCTGTCAAGAGCCAATAGCTGAATGGAAAATTGCTAGCATGAGAGGTATCATGACAGCCAGAAAAAAGCCTCTAAACGTAGTTTCTCCTGTAGGAGAAGGTTTGACAAATGTTTCATCATACACCCTGCCCCCTACTAAAGGAGCCTGTAAGATGATTCCAGCAGAAGAAGCCGAAAAGTTGATTGAGCTTTTAAGAACAGAAGCGAAAATCATTTGATTTAGTTAAAAAGCCTGATGTCGGATATGGGTTGTCTGATGTCAGTTTTACAAAGACAATGGAATTTAAATTTGAAAAAATAAATTTTTGGTTTACTCGATAAGGACATTGCTGGAAGTAATGACTTGCTTACATAAAGTAGAAAATATTTTAGTGATGAAGTCTTTGCTCGCCAAGAGTTAGAAGCTTTTCATTTGATGAATATGATGATAACTTTCAAGAAATCAATTGACTAAGGCACTTTTCATCAGACATCGCACAGTTAATTAATAACATTAAAAGATAAAAAAATGTCAGTTTTAGTATTTGCAGAATTAGCAGACGGAGCCGTAAAGAAAACATCGCTTGAGGCTATATATTACGGTTCCAAGGTGGCAGAATTAGTAGGTGGCAGCACCACTGTTTTAGCCATTGGAAATGCCAGTGAAGCAGATTTAGCTTCTTTAGGGAATTACGGTGCAGCTAAAGTTTTACATGCAGCGGATGCCAAATTAGAATCGGCCAACATCATGGCTTATGCCGAAGTTTTAACCGCAGCAGCTAAATCCACTAAGGTCAAAATAATCATTACGGCAAAATCGTCACTAGCAGATGCCGTTACAGCTAGGACAGCCGGTGCTCTCAAAGCTGGTGTGGTAGGAAATGTAACAGAGCTACCTAACCTTTCAGATGGCTTTTCGGTCACACGCAGTATTTTCTCTGGAAAAGCATTTGCGGCCACTCAAATAAATACTGATATTAAGGTATTAGCCATAAAAAAGAATGCTGTAACGCCAGTGCCGTCAACAGATATAGCAGAGGTAGAAACTTTTAGTACTAGCGTAAATGATGCAGCTTTTGCAGCCAAAATTACAGATACGCTAAAAGCTACGGGCACAGTGCCCTTACCAGAAGCAGATTTAGTGGTTTCTGGAGGAAGAGGAATGAAAGGCCCAGACCAATGGCAGCCACTTTTAGATTTGGCACAGGCTTTAGGTGCTACCACGGCTTGTTCTAAGCCAGTATCAGATTTAGACTGGAGACCGCATCATGAACACGTAGGTCAAACAGGCGTAAAAGTTTCGCCAAACCTCTATATTGCTTGTGGTATTTCAGGAGCTATCCAGCATCTAGCAGGTGTCAACTCTTCAAAGGTTATCGTCGTTATTAATACCGATCCAGAGGCTCCATTTTTTAAGGCCGCAGATTATGGGATTGTGGGTGATGTTTTCGATGTTCTACCCAAATTAACGGCCGCAGTAAAAGCAGGATAAATTACACTTCATCAATAAATAAAACCAAAAGCTCAATCATTTCTGATTGAGCTTTTTCCGTTTACTAGTAAGTTAACTTATTGATTTTCAGATACTTATTGTTAATTTTAGTTGTAAGAACTACTAGAAATACTGAATTATGAAAAGTATATCTAAGCTTAAAGTATTCTTTATTATACCCTTTATTTTCACAGCGGCATGTAAAAAGAAAAACGGAGATGATACCCCTCCTCTGATTGAGAAAGACTCTACAGCTCATTATGAATTTAGTATTACCCTCACTTATCCGAGTTTTGACAACCCTAATAAAGAAGATCAGACCGTGTATACTTTTGAATTTAAAAACGGTGGATTCAGCGAAAAAACAAGAAAAATAAAAGGAATTAATGGATCAGCTATTAGGAGAAAAAAGTTATGCTAATATATCAACCAGCGTTTCCATAGTGGCTGATTTTAAAGTAGGTGATATTAAGTAAAATAACGGACACAATCCCGAGTATGACCTTTGGTTGAAATACCTCCTAAGATGCTCTTCTGCTTTTTGATCGAGATCGAAAAAGGTTTATAGATGAGCGTAATATAGCATTGATTCCAAACGATGCATTACCTCATCAATCAGTCCGAAGGATACAAGGTATTAACAATCAAATACCAATAGCATCGAAATCTGAAAATGATCTACTTGAGTTTGAGATTCATCAAGGTCTTACGTCTTTGGGAATCGCTCGGATAGGGATAATGATAGAGGTCCCAGATATTAGTTTTGATGTTACAGTCGGTGTGAAGAAAACATTAAACCAAATTGCAGGAGACTTCAAATTTCAAGTAATCAGTACTACTAAAGGCATAAATATATATTTGACTTTGAGCATGTTGTAGGTGGCGAAAGCTGCCTTCTGCCTTTATTTGAATTTAAGGGCATACTACATAATATTGTTCCTAACTACATATTCAAAGGTTTGTGCTACACCCATACAGGATTAAACCAGGTAGATGCCTATAATATCAGGTATCCAGAAAGTTCTTTTATTCGTGAAATTGATTTAGGTATACAAGCTTATGATTGCTACAAATCAACAAAACGAGTTCCAAGCTAATTTTGATTTCTATTGTATACGTGTGGCGAATGCAAGAGTCAAACTCCATCTAATTATTTTCTTTAGTGACCTCCAAAATCGAAACTTTAACGTATTTGACTCAGTTTTAAAATTTGAAACTACAATGAGATAAGACCTTAAGAGTCATCCGCTTCCTTACGCACCTTAAGAATTTGTCTGAGCCAAGCCTTTTTAAGCTCTATTTCTTCTTCTGATTTTTCAAAATCATAGGTACCTAAATCATCTAGATTTGGCTGTCCTGCATCTATCCAGCAGGTATACCAGAAGTCTCCAACAGTTTTAACCGAAGACCGCATTCGCCTTTCTACTTGGCCATCAAGCATTTTATTGTAACGTTTAGAGAACTCCTTAGAGTATTCCCTGACTGTTCGCCCATTTCTTTCGCCTACGGCAAACTTCTTATCCTCTCCCATTTTAAGTGTCAATTCTTTTTCAAAACTGAAAACGGAGTCTAGGCAAGCATGAGAACTTAAAACCACGTCCCAAATTCTGTCATGAATGTTGTCGATATAATCTGCTTTGCCTACCCAAAAGGAATAATCTTTTGTGTATAACTCGGGTAATCTAGACTCCCAAAAGCCG
Source organism: Algoriphagus sp. (assembly GCA_051269965.1). Classification (GTDB taxonomy): domain Bacteria; phylum Bacteroidota; class Bacteroidia; order Cytophagales; family Spirosomataceae; genus Arcticibacterium. The sequence continues at coordinate 7,479 of JBNMFK010000056.1, forward strand.
TGTATTCCTAGCTGACCTGTAAGCTGTCCATTATAGTTTTCTGTGGTGTGTAGCGGTACATGAGCATCTGCGATATAATGACCTACATCCGCTGAAATTCTCAGAATGTTCCTCAAATCTTTTTTTACGAATGCATCTGTTAGCTGAAATTTCATTCTCACTACATGCCATGGCACTACGCCATAGGCATTTAGGGTATCTTCTGTGTACTTAGCCACTGCTTTTGACCAGCTTAGCGAAGCCAAATCTTTTTGTATATGTTTAGGATAATAATCTAAATCTATATAGTGCCGCGGTGCCTCTCCTTCCACCGCATACCTTCGTTTATCTGGATTTACTGCATTTTCTGTGACATAATCGATATTAGCCTTATAAAAGCCAATCATCTCCTCTGGCAGGGTGTAAACTGCCAGTCTGTTGATTCGTTGATGGGCATAAAACCCCCAAACAAAAGAACTCAAGAAGCCTACAGTGGAGATAGCAAAAAAAGTGATTGAGTAAATTCCTTTGTTTTTCAAGTCTCTGTCTGGAAATATTTCTTGATTTTAATCATTTTAAAGTACTTAGTAGTCAGTTGACTAAATATTTTACAGAATCTATTCTTTTTTATTTTCAGATTAGTAAATTATTTTCTTTCTCATTATATTTGCAGCCCGAAAGAAAGAAGAATCGTAAAATATTTTAGATAAATGGCAAATCATAAGTCAGCATTAAAAAGAATCAGGTCTAACGAAGCTAAGACTTTGAGAAATAAGTATCAGCACAAAACGACCCGTACAGCGGTTAGAAAATTACGTGCAGCTACAGATGCGAAAGAAGCAGCTGAACAGTTAAAGGCAGTTTCTGCTATGATTGATAAGTTAGCACGTAAAAATGTAATTCACAAAAATAAGGCGGCTAACATTAAGTCTTCATTAACTAAATTAGTTAACGGACTGGCTGCTTAGTTTCAGTACCTGCAAAGATATTGAAAGTCATCCTCACATGAGGATGACTTTTTTTGTTTAAACATATCTCAGTATATTTCGGAATGCCTTACGAAACTAAACCCTCCATACCTCATTGGGCTGAAGAAGACCGTCCTAGAGAAAAACTCTTGATGAAAGGACGTACTGCACTCACCGATTCCGAGATTATTGCTATTTTAATAGGTTCTGGTAGCCGTGAGAAGTCTGCTGTGGAATTGGCTAGAGATATACTAGCTTTTTATCAAAACGACCTTAATAAGCTGGCTCGGGCTAGTATTAAAGAACTTATGAACTTTAAAGGGATTGGCGAAGCTAAGGCCATTTCTATTTGTTCTGCTTTAGAATTAGGAAGACGGCGTAAGGATAAAGAAGAGGCAAAAGCCATTTTTATCGATGGACCATTAAGTGTATATCAATATTTTAAACCCGTTTTACTAGACTTACCTCATGAGGAGTTTTGGGTATTACTGCTTGGGCGTTCTAATAAAGTACTCAAAGCAGAGAAAGTTGGCCAGGGCGGTGTGACCGCAGTTTTGGCAGACCCAAAGATTATCTTTAAAACTGCGATTGAAAATCTAGCATCGTCCATTATTTTAGTACATAATCATCCTTCTGGCAAATTAGTGCCTAGCTCTGCCGACGTAAGTCTTACACACAAACTTGTTGAAGCTGGTAAGCTTCTAGATATCACGGTGGCAGACCACGTCATATTTTCTAATACTGATTTTTATAGTTTTTCTAATGAAGACAACATGGAAGCCTAGTATGAACGAAATAAATCAAGACCAACTAGCCGAAGTTTTAGAAAGTCAACATGCCATATTGGTAGACATAAGAGAGGTCATTGAGTTTAATGACTTTAATATTGGAGGCATAAATATTCCCTCTCATCTACTGAACGAGAATTTGGAGAAGTTAATGGAGTTTGATGTATTGATTATTGCCTGTTCTAACGGCACTATTAGCCACATCATGCAACGCGTTTTCATGAAAAAACTACCAACTAAAACCATCCTCCATTTGACAGGAGGAATCTACTAGTTAAAGTTCTCTGGAAAAAACAGAAATTGAATCCTACTTGTTTTTCCTAAACATTTTGAAACCCTTATAGTTTCTATCATTCTTTACCAACCATTTTCCCGTTATGAAAGCTGATAGCAAAAGAACTACAAAAAACAAAATAGGAATCCAATTAGGAAACTGATAATTAAACATGCGTTTGCGGTTTTTAAATTTAGAAGACAAAAATACAAAGGAATAAAAAAGATGCCATAGTAATTAAATAAAGAATTATTTTTTACTGTCCGCCTTTGGTTTTACTCTGCTCGCATGCTAGCGATCCTAGGCCACAATAGTAATTAGCTATTTGTTTTTTTCTTAGTAGTATCCTCTCATTAGCTATTTATTTTTCTCAGTCGAATATTTTAATTGACGAGATCCAGCCGCTACGTTCATTTTTGCATTCAGGGGCACCTTTGTGAGCTAAAAGATCAAAAAAGCCCCAAAATCATGAGGTTGACTTTGAGGCATTCTGTATGGATGAGTAAACTTAGGCTTTCTTTTCTACCTCTTGAACTTTGTAGGCTTGAATCTCTGTAATGTACACTTTTTGATTATCCTTATTCATGTAGTTTCTATAGATTAGCTTCCCTTCTACCTTTACAAATTTTCCTTTAGAGATAAGTACCTCGCATTGCTCGGCTAGTTTACCCCATGCTATCACATTGTGCCAGCTGGTGATTGTTTTCTCTTCATCGTTTTGTTTGAACCTTTCGTTTGTAGCTAAACTAAAACTTGCTTTTTTAGATTTCTCAAATTCAAAGATTTCTACATTGTTACCTGCGTTTCCTACTAGTGTTACCATGTTCATAATTGATACGTTTATGTTTACTTAATAAATATTTGAATGTCGAAAAGTCTTTGTTTCAAATCGACGTTACAAAGGTGTAGGGTCTGTCAAGGCTTAGTCGGTTTATAAATGCTTGTATTCGAATAAAAGCATTTGTAAGCATTTGTTGTCGACTTAAAAATCCTATATATGATTCATTATCATACTTTTACGAGTAATATTTATAATTTATAAAAAATAGAATATGTTTAACAAAACCAATACAATTACTGGTTTAACCCTTGAAGTCAAACACTTTTCAAAGGTTGTGCATCGTTAAAACTACCTAAAAATCTTTAATTTGTTTCCCACGTATTATCACTTAAATCAGCATCCATAAAATGCCACCCTCGATACGTACTGACGTTAAATCTCTAAAGTTTTCAATAGCTACCTCCGTCAATTCTTTATCCCCTTTCCGACCTTCAGAAGATTGATGAATCGTTATTTTAAGTCCTGATTTTGAGGTTAAAATGATATCAAACGGAACGGGCATTCCTCCAATATTTTTTTGACAGCTGTCATAGCTTGCTCCTTATTAATTTTCACTTCTCAGATTCCTACATCTATACAGTTCTACTGAAAAACTACCTCTTCCAAAACTAGTTTAGATTTTGCCCAGAAATATTATTAAAACAATAAAAGAAATTCCAAAGAATAGGATACTTACCCTTACACATCTCCAATACTTCTTGAGCGTAGTTTTAAAACTTCATCTGCTAGCAAATCTTTTAAAGCTAAATAACCTAATGCAGGTTTACCGTATGCACTAATTGCCATAGGCAGCCCCTTTTACTGTATTAGATCGGGTCATAATAGGTATGTCATACCCCATATTTTTACCGCTAATCCAACGGTTAACTCTAAATTTTATAAAATTATCGGTGGCGGTCTCTTTCCCAAAATTAGATATGCTAAAAAATTAAACAAATAAGATTGATAACATTTAACGTATACTCATTAGGCCTCTTAACTATTTTCGTTTTTCTTCGATTCAATCATTCGGTCAGACTATCATACTATCCTTCTAATGGCTCAGACTTAGAATTACGCAACTAAAGAGGTTAGACGTTACACCTGTTTAAGAACCGAACAATTTTTAACTCTTCAAGGGGTAACCAGTTTACCTTCAAATGGCGAATTAATATTAGTCGCCAATGATCAAAATCCAATGATAGAAAGCTTACATAACTTCATAGGCGACACAACTGCCATGGTATGTATTATTATAAAATCGGTAAGCGAAAAAGGAAGAACTATTTTAATTATTGCTGGGAATAATGATGCGGCAACACTAAATGCATCTTATCGCTAAGCTGAGTAATTATCCATTTTCTTTAGTTTGGCTGAAAATGTTATTCCTGACGCCATAATAACCAGTGATATTACCGGTTATGATAAGGCAGGTATCCCTAATTTTGAAACACGTGGAATTCAGCCATATCACGACTTCCTTTCCTGACCAGATCTATGGAATACAGTAGATTACCTTCATATCTCAATCACCAAAAATGGGTATGAATTTTATTGGCGTACATGCCTAAACCAAGTTTAACTCATTTTGGGACAAAGAAAATCAGTACAATCGAGGACCAGAACCAAGTGTTTGGATTCGTCTGGAAGACGATTTCAATACCAAAACAGGTGAAGTGACTTGGTCTTACTATGCTCATTATACTTAGTCTCAAAGGCCCGATTGGATTTGGGGGTTTGATAAATATGATACTGATAATTACCATGCAGGAACTAAAGATCTATTTCCTATAAATGGATTTGGATCTGATGTGATAGGTGAAACCCCTCCTCAAGGGGGAGACATAGCTGCTGTTAAGGCTGTATTTAACCGTACTTAAATACTATTTATCCCGCATTCACACATGCTAATATGATAGGAGTCAGAACAGCTATAGGAACTGAGCGATCCCTGGGAGTAGAAAATGATGGTAGCGATAGTTGGATTCGAGGTCTCCCTACAGAGCTACAAGATAGATTAACAGGCATGGGCAAAGACCCTATTAGTCCTGCGATTATAAAAGAGGTCTATACAAGCATATTCAAACGCATTATGGCTAAATATTCCATAAATTACTATTGCTTAAGGTCTTATGACGTATAGTCCGACGATAATTCCACTTGGGTGTAGTCCTTTGCAGATGGTATTACTTTGGCAAAGTAAGCCTTAGATCCGTTAGGTAATCCATTTCAACTAGCTCACGCCGGATGGCAGCTAGGTACGGATAGTAATCCAGCTGAATTTGAAGATATACTGCCATCTGAAGTACCCTTTTTAAGTTTAAAAGAGTCTGCGATAGGCTACGATCAACCGAGTACTGACCGCGTGAATGGGCTGCTACTTGGTTAAAATACCATAGAAGTCTAGGTCAACCAGAACTGGCCGTAGACCGTATCCACGAAGATACATACGCTTCATTGGGCATAGTTGCAGATAGATTTATCACCGAAATGTGGCATACTCGCACAATGATACCAACTATTGATGCTATGAGAGAATTAAGTTGGACCTACGGAAAAATGGGAACACCTTTAATTTAAATATATCTGCATGGCCTGGTGACTTTGTAGAAAATTTCTATATCGATTGGTCTACCATAATATTCGGTAGCGAAGCAGCTTTAACAAGAGTAGATATTTTCCTCTATGTAGAATATGACATGCCCAATCCTTTAGACTGGACGGAAGGATAAACAGGTACTTCCTATACAGCATCTGGACCCACTATGCCAAATACAGCGATTTGGGCCTTAGAAGAAAGCAAGTATAGCTTTGTTGCTACTTTTCGAAATATCCATTCACAGATAGTAGGAGAAGGTAATTTAGAGCGGTTTGACTATTGGTTTAAAGCCTGGCAAGGATTAAAACTTCAAGGACAATATGGTTGTGATCCTTATCAGTTTGAAAATGCAGTGCGTACTAGCAGTTAGACCGATACACTAAGCTATAGAAAATCCCTAGCTAGACTATGGGAGCTAATCATACAGCTAGAAGTAGAAAATACAACTAATGTGAGTGACTTAGGAGATATCATGAATCTTGAAGTTGTGAACGGGAAACAGCTTATGGTAAACAAGCATGATATAATCCTTGAAGCTGACCTTGGCGACAGTCTTCCGGCAGATACTAATCCGTCACAAACATATTCTGGCTCTGCTTTTATAAAAGTCTTTACACCTCTTACACAAGTAGAAAAAGGTGAAGCATTGACCTTAAAAGTAATCGCTATGGAAGTGTCTAGTTCAGCTCTAACATACAGGGCTTTAGGAACAACTTTATGGAATACTATCAACCTAACAAATATTGATCCTTCCGCTCATGAAGTTACAATTCCTACTCACGAAGATGATTATGAGTATTGTATTGAATCAAGGGATATACAATATCCTGCCTCGGATAAAAATATTTTATGAACTTACAAAACTGTTATTGCAATATCCATTAATAATGAAGTTTTAAGGCCGGTCTGCTCAGAATCTGCAGTAACGATTGGTGCCACTCAATACACTAGTAATAGTGCCAAAACTACAACGGTTAACGGTCCACAGTGACATTAAAAAAATTAAAGTTCTGCATTTTTTTAGCTGATATGTAAGCACGAATACCAACAGCAGGCCCTCTTGAGCCGAATTTCTCGATAGTTAATTTCTATGGACTTATATCCAAATTTCAAATAACTGTAAAGTAAAAAGATTAATCAGTCAACTTTACAATGACAAGATGCCAATCACTATGATGATGTCTATTTTTATCTGCTTGCAACAAAACAATTTGACTTAAGCAGCATCATGGACAATGAAGGTAGTCATGGTATAAGTAACCGAGCACACATAAATGGTGAAAACAAGTTTAATTTTTACCATAATAAAGCCAATGTTTTTAGCTAAAAATTCTCTTAAACTTTATTCTCTTTTTCTAACTTCTTTATGATGGCTAAGCACTTCCCAGTGATTCCATCGGTTAATCTAATCTCACTCATCTCTACTACCTTTTTTGTCCTTCTGATAGCTATTGGGTAATGTAAAGATAGCTGGCTAAAGAGCGTATTTCTTTACGTTCATTTGTATACCCTTCTCAGAAGCTTCTTTTAGAATAGCCATTCTGGGGGCCTTATTGTACTTCGTTCCCATACTTATAATCACAAAAAAAAACGGAGCCGAAACACACTGATGCTGGACTCCCTAATTTCAAGTCAGAAATAAAATGGGAAAAGACATATTAAACTTTAAATAATCAGTTTAATACTTAATATCTTCATTTTGAGTAAATTTATAAGAAAAGTATTTTATCATAAATCAGAATACAATATCACAAAATGAGAGAAAGAACGGGAGATAGGAGAAAAGGAAACTTTTTGGAGACGATCAATACGTTCGGTTCTATACTCATGCACGCTACGACGGTGCAAGAGTCCGCTTGGTCTGTTGTTAAGAACGCCATTGGAAAGTTGGGCTACACGGATTGCATCATTTACCTCATCAATGATGATGGAGAACTTTATCAATGTGCCGCTCACGGAGATAAAAACCCCAATGCTCAAGATATTCAGAACCCTATTAAATTAAAAATCGGTGAGGGTATTTGCGGATACGTTGCTCTCACAGGAATTGGTGAGGTTATTGCCGATACTTCAAAAGACCCAAGATATCATATTGATGATAAAGACCGATATTCAGAGATAACAGTGCCTATTCTTTCGGATGGTATTGTGATAGGAATTATCGATTCTGAGCATCCAAAGAAAGGTTATTTTTCTGAGCATGATCTAAATATTTTGAATACGATAGCTTCTATGCTATCTTTAAAATTTTCTCAAGCAAAAGCATCAGATGAATTAGATACCGCTAACAAGGAACTTGCTTTCCAAAACAATGAAAAAGAAAAACGAGCGGGTGAACTAGCTATCGCCAATAAAGAACTTGCCTTTCAAAACGAAGAAAAAGACAAGCGAGCTGATGAATTAGCTATCGCTAATAAAGAACTTGCCTTTCAAAACGAAGAGAAAGAAAAACGAGCAGATGAATTAGCTGTCGCAAATAGAGAACTTGCCTTTCAAAATCAAGAGAAAGACAAGCGGGCAGATGAATTAGCTATTGCCAACAAAGAACTTGCCTTTCAAAACGAAGAAAAAGACAAGCGAGCTGATGAATTAGCCGTTGCCATCAAAGAACTTGCCTTTCAAAACGAAGAAAAAGATAAACGAGCTGATGAATTAGCTATCGCTAATAAAGAACTTGCTTTTCAGAACCAAGAGAAAGAAAAGCGAGCTGATGAATTAGCTATCGCTAATAAAGAACTTGCTTTTCAAAACGAAGAGAAAGATAAGCGGGCAGATGAATTAGCCATTGCAAATAAGGAACTTGCCTTTCAAAACGAAGAGAAAGCAAAACGAGCAGCTGAGTTAGCCATTGCTAATAAAGAACTTGCCTTTCAAAATCAAGAGAAAATTAAGCGGTCAGATGAATTAGTCCATGCTAACAACGAACTTAGTTTTCAAACCGAGCTAACTAAGAATCGAATAGAAACAGAATCTGTTGCCAAGGAATTGCGTCAGTTTATTGAAACCGCCAATGCTCCTATTTTTGGAATAGACAGTAAAGGATTAGTAAACGAATGGAACGAGACT
>JBNMFK010000057.1:0-15865 GCA_051269965.1 Algoriphagus sp.
GCAATCCATATTGAATACCATAGACAAGATTGCTTATTTTCTTCCACTTCCTATGATAACGATAACCATTAGCCGTGTATGAACCTTGAAAACTGACTGGTTTATAAAGTTCCTTGAATTCCATAACCTTTGCAAATATTTTACTTTGTGTTTGTGGCGTATCACCAGCTAAAATCCCTTCTCGCATTATATCAAAATACCGATAGCCTTTAGATTTCAATTCAAACCCGTTAATTAGAGAATCGGTGAATGCCTCGTAAAGTAGTAAATTATCCCTATCATAGGGAGATATTTTGTCTTTTCGATAAGGATTCGCTGGTGCAGTATAACCCAAAATTTTGTCGGTAAATGGGGCGGTACGTTCCGTTAAAATAACAGGGCGTTCAAAAACCTGGTAATTACGATAAAGCCAAGGCAACATCAAAAGTGCAACAATCCCAGAAAAAACTAAGGTTTTATTAATTCCCTTATCCTTAAACGGAAAATACAGAAATGCCACTAAAAAGGGACTAAAAAAGAAATATCTCTCATCGATATGAATTAAGTAAGCATAGGCTAAGGCCGCAGCAATAAGCTGTTTAAGCTTAAGCCCTTTTGCTTGCTGAGATATGAGACCTATAACTACTATGAGTAAAAAGAGCACAACGGATTCTTTATTTAACTCTGGAACATAACGAAGAAAGTGCACGTAAAAAGATGACCAAAAACCAGCCATGGCACTTACTGTAAGATTCGCTCCCAATTTTAAACAGAGAAAGAATATTCCCAAGCATAATAACGAGCTCACTAAAATATTAAAGGTAATACTCAGGTCAAAACTATCACCGCCGGTAAAAAGAATATCAAAGTACAGTATTAATGGATAGCCAGGCCCACCATGTAGCATGATTTCAGAAATATCTGGAACCATCCATCCTTGTTCATGCATTTGTTCGGCAAACTCAATATAATCTCCCGCATCATAACCTCTCTCTAAGCCTCGACTACTTAAAATAAATGAAGCATATATGATTCTTACCAGTAAGGCAGTTACAAATAAAAGAATCGCTAGATTCCGTCGATTCGTTATAATCTTTTTATAGCCCACGCGGATTGCCATTTTTATCTGGAAAATACTTTAAAACCTTCGCTGGTATACCTGCAGCCATAGAGTAAGGTGGAATACTCTTAGTGACTACCGCGCCGGCAGCGACGACGGCACCATCGCCAATATCGACCCCACCTAATATGATGGCACCTATGCCAATCGTCGCACCTTTTCCGATCCTAGTTGGAAGAATGGAATAGCCTAAATCGTTAACATTATCTCCCACCCTATAATCGCTATAGTCTCTCTTATGAATAACGATCTGCACCGCATTAGATACAATACAACCATCGTCCAAAGTGATTAATTCAGGGTAAACATTATCAAAGATAACTTCCTGATTGATTGAAACATTCTTACCCACGGTCACCCCTCTCCAACGATGTAGCATTGGACGGACTACCCTCGTTGACAATGGCGCTGGACTTAAAAAAACTCCATCCTTAGCAATTGACTGAAGTATTTCATTTTTCCAGAGTCTTATTCCCTTCAAAACAAGTTTGGAAAAAGAAACGTCACCATATTGTTTAGGAGATAAATGAACTCCTAGCTTCATTAAGAGTCTATATACAAAACTTTTGTCCTTCATTTAATTTTAAAGATCATAGGATGTTACGAAATATGGAATAAGTTCATTTTATGTAGTTTTATTTAGATCCTTTCGTTGAATGAGCTTCCAAATTCTTTGAAGACACAAACCTAAAAGAAAAATAAAAACTTCTCCACAAAGAAACCATAACCTCGATGCTACTGAAATGGTATTGGCTGCTTCCGCTGAAACAGCCATTTGAACAAGTAACGTTCCGATTGCAACTTCTCGCACTCCCAAACCTCCAGGCACAATGATAGCTACAACCCCGATGGTCATAGCCAGAGGAAACGCAAGCATAGCAAAGAAATGTATGTCTGGAATACCAAGAGCTTTGATTAAAAAAAGAAAACCTAGCGAATAGGAGAGAATTGAAAGGAAATATAAGGGTAAAACATTGATAACGTCCCTTGGTCGCAGACTTGAAAAAGTGAAATCTTTCTTCAAAATTCTCTTTATTAAAATCGCTCCAAGGTTCTGTACTCCTTTGGTGCTTATAAGCAAACCTATTAACACAAAGAATAGAAGGAAAGACCAAAACATAAGATCATAATGCTCCAAGTAAACTAGGAGTATTAGGCCTGCTAAAGAACCCACCCAAAGGGTCATCAGTTGACTAAAAAATGAAACCTCTGACACCTTAGCGATTTTTAAATTATATGCCTGAGCAATCTGTGCGCTTTTTCCAATATGAACCCAAACTTTACCCGGTATATACTTCCCAAAAACAGCCATACCAAAAGTTCGAATAGAATCGAAATAAGAAATTTCAATGCCTTGGCTTTTTAATAAGGGAACCCATTGTATAGCATTAAGTGAAAATCCTACAAATAAAATTAACATGGAAAACGTCATCCAAAACGCATCAATCTTTTTAGGAATACTTAAATAATCCTGATCATAGAGAAAATAAGCTAAAAAGCCTAAGCTCAGGTATAGAAAAAGGTTGAAAGCTAACTTATACCTTGATTTCGAGATTGCCATTATTTATTATATATTCTTCGTTTGGATTTAGTTCGGTATTTAAAATGTCGAAGCGATGTTTTTGTAGCAGAGCTCCTACCTTGGCTTGCATTCCTTTTACTCCATAATAGTGGATGATTTCTGGGATTTTTCCTGCTTTGATTTTGGGTTGATGAACATCCATTTCCCAATTGTGAAAAATAAACATTGAATGAGTTCCATTGGCTTCGAATTTCTTTACCGACCGGTTAATTAACCAAAGTGGGAAAAGTCGAAAACCAAATCCACTAGTTATAGGTAGATTCTTTCCGAGCTTTATAATATTAGGCGGGTATTCCAAAAGAGGACCATAGTCGGTTTCTATGCAATAGGGTTTTTCTGGAGCATTTGGAATGCCGAAACGGCTATTGGACGCCGGGCTTATGCTGGAATCAAGAACAATTCCATTTTTCCGTAAGATATCAATAGCCCACAAAGACCGTCGAGTTATGGAGTATGAAGGAGCACGATAAGCGACTATATTATAGCCAGCTTGCCTGGACAAAACGCTAAGTGAATCCAACAAATCATGCTCAAACTCTTCTGGACTTTGATTGTAAACCAGCTCATGATTATAGCCATGGGTTCCAATTTGATGACCTTTTTCAACTAAGCTTGGCACCAGTTCCGGGAACTTTACAGCTACCCTTCCTAAGACGAAAAAAGTAGCTTTTTGTTCATAGCGATCTAGGAGCTCTAAAAAATCGTTTAGACCGTCATAAATCCGATCCTCATTGGGAAGAGGTTTATCCTGAAAGTAAGGCTTAAAACTCTCCCCACCCCACCATTCTTCCAGGTCTATAGTGAAGTATTTCATTATATCTTTAGGAATTGATGTTTTCGTACTTCGCTAATCTGATCCGTCATTAAACCAAAGAAGAACATAAGCAGTCCAGCAACCAGGAGCAAGGTTGAGCCTTGAAAAATAACAATCTTTCCGGTGGATTGCAAGGTATAAATACCAAACCCAATTTGATAAAGTAAGCCCGTTCCAATAAAGAAGAAACTGACCGGCAGAAAAACACGGAGGGGGTTAAAGAGAACCATTAGACGAAGCATCAATAGCAACGTGCTCGAGCCATGCTTCAGCTGCTTCACGGTACTCTTTCCTACTCTTTTCTCTACTTTAATTCCGATGTACTTTACGCTAAAGCCCATATTCATGAAAGCCATGGTTGATGTAGTCGAAAAAGAGAATCCGTTTGGAAAAAGATGAAGGAGGGGTTCAATTTCATTTTTCTGAACAATCCGCAAACCAGAGTTTAAATCTGGAATTTCTTCACCTGTGAGGAAGTTTGCAAATTTGCTTAAGACCCATTTACCAGGTTTTCTTTGCCAATCTTGGTGTGATGATTTACCTCTTGCACCAACGATCATGTCGTATTTCTCGGCCTCTAAGCTCAGCTTCAATAAGTCGTCAGGCTGATGCTGACCATCAGCATCGTAAAACGCTATATACTCAGTTTCTGCGGCTAAAATTCCAGCTTTTAGCGAAGCTCCATACCCTTTATTATGCTTTTGGTGAATTACACGGACTCCTTCTAAATTGGCTACAACTTTTGCTGTACTATCGGTTGATCCATCGTTTACAATTAAAATTTCCCATCCTTGGTTCTTAGCTACTGGCAAAAGCTTTTCAATTGTCCCACCAATGCCACGTTCCTCGTTATAACACGGAATTATTATTGTTAGCGCTATACTCATTTTAAAATGTATTGAATTAAAGTTGACTAATTATTAATCACGTGATTAGTTCTTTGCTGAAGCTAATCTAAAACTAGCTTAAGTTTTTTTGCCCAAACTTCGCTATTTCTAGAATGTGCAAATTTAAAGGCATTTTGCACAATAGTATTTCGCAATTCTTGATCATGTAAAAGCTTAGTTACAGCTTCCTGCAATAATTTCGGATCATCCTTATCGACGATATAGGCAAAACCTTCCTTTTTTGCGATGTAAGTAAGGTAACTATCAGCAGGTGAGTGCAATAAAATGGGCACTCCGCTACAAACGTATTCCATGACCTTGGTTGGGAAGTTATTTCGAATCATTACCGGTTTTACTGAATGGAAAGCCTGTGGTAAATATAAGATGGAGCTCTCTCGCTGCAGATTTAATAGAGTGGCTTTATCAACGTAGGTATTGGTGTAGCCTTTTTCGCTTAACACAGAGGGTAAGTCTGGAGAGCAGAATTCGATTTCGATTTCCCTGTCTAAGGCTTCAACAGCCTCAACCATTCTGAAAACCGAATCGGAATTCATTTTGTCATAAATACCACCTGCGAAATGAATCTTAGCTTTTTCTGTATTGAAAGGTTTAATATTTTTCTCAATTAAGCCAACATCAACCGTATGTGGAATTAGCTCTACCTTGCGATTATGTTTGTTCTCTAAATATGCACAAGCAAACTCTGTAATGGCAAATACCTGTTCAGCATATTTTAAAATTTCCTCTTCATACCTATTAGAAAGTTCCAACTCTGCACCGGTTGATGTAGCATCCCAAAGAATGTCAAAATATACCACTAAAGGTAGCTTGTTCTTCTTTGCCACTTTGTAAGCTGCCACCAAAAACAGTGCATTGGGAAAGTGGGCATAAATCTTTCGTATTTTAACTTTTAAAATAGCCTTTTGCAAACTTTTCTCGATCATGCTCTGATACAACTTCGGCAAATAACGAGTTGCTCTTGGAGTATTTAGATCATTCAAGAACTTAATCTGCTTTCTTGGAAAAGGAAGATGCAAATCAGACTCTTTTCCGGGTGGATCATTCACTCCATGAATCACAGTGAAGTAATCCTCCGGCAAGTGCCTTAATATTTCATAAAGCAAAGAAGCACTGCCTCCGATTACAGGCGGATAACTTTTAGTACTTAAGAGGACTTTACTCATAACTTAAAATGCTATATAAATGAAGTATTCAGAGCAGAATTTCAGTAATTTTAAATCGAATTCTGCCCTGAATTTGTACTATGACTTATTCATTACGGCCTTCCAGCTGGCTGGCATATTTTTTGACACTTCGATTCCAGAGAAAATTGAACTTTCTCTTGGCCCTTTATCCTTGGCCCAAGCCGACATTTGCTTAATTCCTTGCTCTAAACTAATGTAATCTTGCGTGCCAAATACTCGATCAACTTTACTGTGATCCGAAAAGGCATCAACGACTTCATTTCGAGCTTCCAGAAAATTAATATTCGGCTCTACTCCAAAAGACTTGGAGGTGATCTCCGCCAATTCAAGAACGGAATAGGGCTTCTCTGCACCAATATTAAACACCTCATTCTCAGAATTTTTCATATTGACACAACTTGCGATAATCGGGGCAACATCATCGACATGACTGAAAGCTCGTGTTTGCTTTCCATCTCCAAAAATGGTCATAGATTTACCAGACATAATTTGATTCATAAAAATACCAATCACATTCCGGTATCGATCTCCCATGTTTTGGTTCTCGCCATAAACATTATGGGGTCTGAAAATGGTGAAATTCAATCCAAACATTTCATGAGCTGCTCTTAAATCCAATTCAGCCGCGTATTTAGAAATACCATAAGGGTCTTCGGGAGTAGGAGTCATTTCTTCTGTCATTGGAACCTGACCTGCTCCATAAACGGCAATTGAACTAGTAAACACAAAGCGCTTTACGGTTCCCGCGTTTACTGAAGCATTAATCAGATTAATAGTTCCAATGAGGTTATTATTGTAGTTAAAGCGGCGAATAAAGTGTGATAAACCTTCTGCTGCATAAGCTGCTAAATGATAGATATAGTCAAATTTATATTCTTCAAAGAGTTTGTTAATTAAAGCAACATTTTCAATGGATCCCTGAATGAATGTACACCCTTCAGGTACATTATCTTTAAAACCTCCACTTAAATCATCTAGCACCACTGTATTAAACCCTAATTCTAGGCAATGGCGAGAAACGTGGGATCCAATAAAACCCGCGCCTCCAGTAACTAAAACATTCATATTCATTTCTCTTTGTATTTATTTATAAATGATTCGATATTATCATCTGTTAATTCATCAACAGTTGCAATTACTTTTTCAAATGGCCATCTCCACCAGGCAATTTGCCTTAAAGCAGAAATTTGCCCTGCTTCAAATCTAAATTTAATAGGTCTAGCTGGTATACCATGTGCTATAGCATAATCTGGTACATCCTTTGATACCAGTGAATTCGCACCGATAATAGCACCATCACCTATACGGACTCCAGATAAAATAGTAACCCCTGTTCCTATCCAAACATCCGAGCCAATAGAAATATCCCCTTTGGAATATGGATTGCCATCTTCATACTTTCCTTCGAGATTAAACTTACTACGGAAAGGATATTGAGAAATGGAGGTGACTGGATGCAGCCCTCCTAAAATTATCCTGACGCCCGGCGCGATAGAAGTATAATTACCAATTTCTATTTTCGTTTCACTTCCTTTATAAAAATCTATAATTGGAGTACCATAGGTTCCAAAACCAATTGTTAAGAAACCTTTCTTCTTCAAAAAATCAACTTGAAAAGCAAAAGGAAACTTACTGATTTTTAAAGAAATTTCATTAATTAACTGCTTTAACATTTGATATATTTGCTATTGCGAAAGAAATGTGTTGTATTCAAGCATTACTGAATCTTGAATTTCTTGGATAAAGATAGTCATTGTATGTCAATATTTCTATTTCATACCCAACCTTGATTCGATATTTTCGATTAGATTATCAGAAGCTTCTTCCCCATAGGCAAAGCAGTATTCTTGCGTATATTTTGCAACCTTTCCTTTTATTTCAGATAAAAACTCCTTTTGGGTCAAGAGTTTACGGATGACATTTTGCAATTCAAGAATTGACCTAACTGAGGGAATTCCTCCGTAGTCTATCATGTCTTTCGACTGCCCGAGGTCATCTGAATTCACGTCAATTATCAACAAAGGCAAACCTTTAACCGCAGCATCAATACCGTAAGCAGAGTTGAAAATGCAAACCACATCGGCGATAGCAAGGGACTGACTATGATCTAATAGGCCATCAGTATCAAATAAAATCTCATCATATCTTTCGATGTATTCCTGATAAAAATTGCGATGTTCGCTCGGGTGTAATCGGACGACTCCCTGAATAGAACTATTCATATGAATTGCTTTACAAAAAATACTAATCAAATCATGCCTTAGTTCCTCTTCAATTGTATTAGTGGCGAGTATTATCACAGAAACGTTATCCTTGATATTTAGGTTTAATCTTAACTCTCTCTTATTTAAAATGGACGGCTTATTGCTCAATTGAGGAGCTCCTACAATGTCGATTTTATCATGAATTTGGTCAAACCCTTCTTTAAACCCAGCCAGTTGTGCCTTCTGTCTTGATCCCCAGCAGCACAAATAATCCGCCAAAATTGGAAGGTATCCAAATGCATTATTAATAACCCCATGTACTAAAGTAAAACTTGGGACTTTAGCAATTCTTGCAGCCAGAATAAGTGGACTGGTAAGGTGAAATCGATCATATTCAACAACAATACATCTTGGTTTGCTTATCATCAAAAACTCCTCATAGCGAGTCATCAATTGAGTTTGACTCAGGTAATAATTGTAAAGTCTTCTGCGGATAAATTTAGGTAAGTTATTTGTTTCACAAAAAGTCTTCAGTATTTTATGAAGGTTTGCTTTTATGGGCTTAAAAGACCTGTACCATTCAATATAATTCAGAGGAGGCAAATCTGAGGGATATAAGGCATTTGGTCTATCATCCTCACTAAATAGCTTTTTTATTCCTGGACTATTAAGCAAACATATCGAATTCCTCTCACCTAGTCTCTTCCAGGATGTGTAATTAATATTGAATATGTTCTTTCTCGTAGATATAAATGTAAATAGTGCGGGATTTTTAGTGATAAGAATATTCGGACTGTAGGAACTATTCTTTCTGACTTTAAATTTCTCACAATAAAAAAGCCTGAAATAAAAATATAAATCTTTTACTTGAGCCAAAACAGACCAATCACCATTACCCATAAGTAATTCGATATAAATGGCATTAACAATGAGACCGCCGATAGGCACTTCCCTGAATTTAATTCCATTTAAATTCAGCTCTAATTGGATTAATATATTCTCGTTTATTTTCTTCATTGGCCTTTTCAGGGGGACTTCCTTATAAATTAAAACTTAAAAGCGTCACCTTTCGTAAAATCCTTTAGAGAAGCATTTCCTAAGAATCTTTTAAATTCTTTAGGATGCATACCAAATCCAGGTCTAATACTCCTAACATTTTCTTCTGTAATTACTTCTCCTTTCTTAATATCCTTAACCACATAAAGAGAACGGCTGAAATCACGCCCTTTGATTTGCTTTTCAGTAAGGTCGTACGACACTGTGCCTACCGCTTGTTCTGCCTCGCGCACTGCTTTTACCATAGCGGTGAATTCTTCTTCATTCATCGAAAAAGATGCATCCGGTCCACCGATAGAACGATCGAGGATAAAATGCTTTTCAATAATCTTAGCGCCTAAGGTGGTGGCTACAATGGGCACTGTACTGCCTAAGGTATGATCAGACAAACCTGGCACTACGCCAAAACGCTCTTTGAACTCTGGTATCATAGCCATGTTGGCTTCTTCAATGGGTGCAGGATAGCTAGAAGTGCATTTTAATAAGCCTATTTGATTATTGCCCATTCTGCGGCAAGCATCTAAGGCTAATTCAATATCTTCCAAACCAGCAATGCCAGTAGAAAGAATGATGGGTTTGCCTTTAGAAGCGGTGTATTCAATTAGGGGAATATCCGTAATTTCAAAAGAAGCAATTTTATAGGCTGGTGCATCCAAGTCTTCTAATAAATCTACCGCTGTTTTATCAAATGGCGATGAAAAACAAATCAAACCTTCTTCTTTGGCGCAATCAAATAAGGCCTTGTGCCATTCCCAAGGGGTGTAGGCTTCCTTATATAAATCATGAAGCTTTCTACCATTCCAAATAGTCCCTTTAATTAAAAAGTCCTCTTTATCAGAGTCTAATGTAATTGTATCTGCCGTATAGGTTTGCAATTTAATGGCATCTGCTCCAGTTCGTTTGGCCGCACGTATTGTTTCTAATGCAGTTTCTAAACTACCGTTGTGATTGGCTGAAAGCTCTGCGATAATAAAAACCCCTGAATTCTCAGAAAGGTTATAATTAGCTATTTTCATTTTAAGGTCAATTGAAATTTAATTAGTCCTTCTTCTTGCAATTCTTCACTAAAAGAAAGGGCTCTGAACAAATGCAAGGAGGCTTTATTTTGGTCTTTTACATAACCCACAATATTGGTGATTCTTTTATCAGTCTTAGCTTCTTCAATACCCGCTTTCAACAGAAGTTTGCCCAAACCTTTGCCGTGAAAAGTGGGGTCTATCAGGTAACTTATAAGAGCAGTTCCTTCCTTATTAATATCGAGCCTAAAAGAACCTACCGATTTATTGTTACAGAGAGCAATGTAATAAAGGCAATTAGAGTTAGTAACTTTATCAGAAAACCATTTCTCATGCTCTTGCTTTAGAATTTCATTTTGGGTTAAGGCATATTGCCTAACTGTAAGATTGATAGCCCATTGGTAGGTAAGCTCTGTATCTTCAATTTTTGCGCGCCTCAAGCTTAGCTTACGATTAATTTTACCGTGAATGACAACGTTTTTAAAGCTTCCGTCAAATAAACAGTGTTCAGGTAGAATGGCTTCATTTTTAAATCCTGCACTTTCAAGAACTGAATAAAGATGGGGCCGAATATCAAAAGCATAAGTAAAAAGCTTATGAAAATTCAGGTCCTCAAAAGCTACTTGTTCAATCAAACGAAGAAAATTCTGCCAATTCGTTTCGAAAAACTGATCTTCCAAGGCTGTATTCATGACAAATGAAATCTCGGCATGCCGATCAATCCAATTGATGTGCACCAAACCTCCATAGCCAATACACTCCTCGTTTTCTAAAAAACTAAATAAAATTTGATTGGGTTGTTCTTGATCAAACAATTTGGCTACCACATTATCAAAATACCAATCTTGCTTTTCCTTGGTAAGCGGTTCGGCTTGGCGTAAGTGGAAAATCTGCTCATTTCGCCATTGCATAATTTTGTAACGGTCTTCTTTACGAATAGTAACAAGTTTATAGTCATCAAATTTATACACCTGATGTGACAGTGCTTTGTAGTCCATAAACTAAGCTTTAACTGGCATTTTCACCACTATTTTCTTCACATCAATATGTCCTTTATAGAGGGCCATGTGAGCAAAATTGTTAGGGATGATACAGAAATAACCTGCAGGAACACTAAGAATCTTTATCGTTTCCGATGTAGAAAGTGAGTAATCATTAGCATCATCATAGTCTTTTACCGGTCTCGTTTCATTTTCTAAATCCGCAAAAGCGATTACATCTAAGCCTTCCAAAGTAATATGTATATCCATAAGTGCCTTATGAGACTCTAAAATAGTAGGATCGAAGTTTTCCGAAACCCCTTCACTACGCAAAGGAATCAAAGTAATATCCCCCTTGCAAACTTTTTCTGAGATCTCTGGCAGTGACTTATTTTTTAATACATCTAGCAGTTTATTAACTTCTCTAAATAATGGCGAGTATTTGTGAAGGTTGTTCAGTGTATCGATAATCATGACTATAAACTTTTGATTTTCGTCTTATCGTTTAATGTATCTATCAATTCTTGATTGGTTCTGTATTTTAAAGTGATGTGATTATTCAACTTTGCGATATCAGGATTACCATCCAAATATTCAAATATTTCCATGAGACCTGCTTCTTTTTTATTCTCATCAAGATATTGTTGTATCGCATTAAATAAATCCAAATCTTCTTGATAATCTAGAGTCAAACGATAATCACGCACATATTCATCTGGCAAGTCCACCACGTTTACATTAAAATGTTCTCGGTTATTTTGAAAATACCAAGTCATATACTCCGAGTAATCAGCACTCGGGAAATGCTCCTTTACTTTCTTCAAGGCTTGTACATTTATTATTTCAGGTGCGGTTCCTACGGCACAATCTCTAGCCGCGGTATAATCGGCTCCTGACTCAAAATGCGCTTTCAATAAATATTCTGTAATTTCTTTTGATACATAAGGCATGTCGGCGGTTACTCGGATGACAACATCTAAACCTAATTTTTCGGTAACATCTAAATACCTTTGAATGACATCATCTGGATGCCCTTTGTGAAAAACAACTTGAGGTGCGTAAGTATAATCTTTCAGCTCAGCATCTTCGTTAGTGGTGCTGGTGGCTAAAACGGTATAAGCAGCATCTGGCAACTTTAAACAGCTTTGTATGCACTTCTCTACCGAAGTTATATCACCAATTTTGAGCAAGGCTTTTTTCTTTAAGCGCGATGATTTTAATCTACCTGCAATGATTACCCCAATAATTGCTTTGTTAAAATCCTCCCTTTTAAGCGTGGATCCTTCAGTAATATCATTCGCTAGAATATAGCGTTGAGTGATTAACTCATTCACTTCAGCAACTGAGATTCCATTTTGGCCGCTGCGCTTAAATATTAAGTCTTTGCGAGCGTTTATGCCTTGACCCGCAAGTTTTACACTACGCACCAGCGGTTTCTGTATACTATTCTTTAAATAGAGTTTTTCTTTCTCATTTATAAATGCCTTAGTCAGTAAAGAGTTGTATGCTTCAACCTTATCCGTAAGGCTTTGGTATTGATTAACTTTTATAGAAGAAAAGTGGTCATATTTAGTTTCTAATGAACTATGCATTACGTGCTTCTCTATGTAATCTGCACCTAACATACTTGCTAGCAAGGGTAAGATTATTGCATCTTCTGAAGTCCCTTCTACATGGTCTGCAAACACAATAGCATTTGAAAAACGGTCTTTTAGCTCTTTAATTTTATTAAGACCGCTATCCTCCAATTTAGTTGGATAAGCCTGGAAGCCAACTTCTAATAATATTTCTTGGGGAGCAATTTGGTTTTTAAGCGCCTTTAGTCTTTCTGTAATAACATCGAGTTCAATAGCGCTAATATTAACAATAAGCTTTAATTTAGAACAATCTATTTTTTCCAAAGCTGCAATAACCTGCTCATTATAGAGTATTGAAGCCTGCAGTTTAATCCCATAAATAGAACTATGGTTTTCTTTTAGAACTTCAACACCATATAGATCAAATAAATCTAACCAAACCTTTTTTGTCTTCCCTGCAGCAGTAATAATTTCGTACCAATCACTATGCGAGAAAACAAGTTCTTGATACACGGGGTACCACTCGAAATCTGGAGTTGCTAACTGGTCCGGATGAAGCGGTTGAAACTTTATGCTATGATCCTTAAATTTTTCATACTCACGTATCAGGGATAATAAGTATTGTTTATCACCACCATGGGTATTTGCTACTTCAATAATAAAATTAGTCATTAGCTAAAAAAGTTTTTGATTTCTTGGATTACAAAATCCTGCTCAGCATTACTCAAGGTTGGATACATCGGCAAGCTAATACAAGCTTTATAATATTCCTCCGCAAAATGCATATCTCCCTCTTTCCAGCCTCGCTCTCGGTAATACGGCATTAGATGACAGGGGATATAGTGTATTTGGGCGTAGATCTGCTTTTCTCGTAAATAATTGTAAAGCCCTAAGCGATTCTCTACCTCAATAACGTATAAATGATAAGCATGTCCATCAATTTTTTCGGACTGCCCCTTAATAAAGCCTAAGTCTTTAAATGCCTTAAAATAAGTTTCTGCTATTTCTCTTCTTCGCTCTAGACCTTCCTCTGCGCGTTCTAACTGACTTAGCCCTAAAGCTGCTTGAAAGTCTGTGATACGATAATTGAAGCCTAGGTCTTGCATTTCCATGTACCAGGCGGGATACTGGCTGTTGGCTGTTGGCGATTGGCTGTTGGCTGTTGGCTGTTGGCCAGTTGCAAATTCAAGGCTATTTTTAAAGCTTGCTTGATCTTTTGTAATACCGTGCGTACGAAGCATCATTAATTTTTCATAGAGAGCTTTGTCGTTTGTGGTAATCATACCACCTTCACCTGCTGCAATATGCTTTACAGGGTGAAATGAAAATATCGCAAGATCAGCGTATTTTCCACAACCCGCATTTATTGTCTCTCCATGGCTATTTTGAAAATAGGCTCCAGGTGCATGACAAGCATCCTCTATAATCCAACAATCAAACTCATCTGCCAATTTGCGGAAGGCTTCTAGGTCAACCATTCTACCCGCAAAATCTACCGGGATTATACCCTTAATTTCTTTTTGGGTATCTGCCTCTAAAAGCGCACGTACTTTATTAATATCTAATAAGTAAGTTTTCGGATCAATATCCGCAAACACAACCTCTCCGCCACAGTAAAGCACACAGTTAGCACTTGCTGCAAAAGTTATGGGGGTGGTAATTACCTTATCGCCTGGCTCAACCCCTAATGCAAGCGCATTTAAATGCAAAGCCGCCGTACCATTCGCTACCGCCACCGCATATTCAGCGCCAACATATTTGGCAAAAGCATCTTCAAATTCCTTTATCTTCGGCCCTTGCGTCAAATAATCTGACTTTAGAGCCGCCGTAACAGCCAAAATATCGGCTTCGGTGATGTTTTGTTTACCGTAGGGAATTGGAGCACGGCCTTTTGCATTTGGCTCTTGGCCATTGGCTATATTTTGGTGACTATTATTGGACATTTATTTTAAAAGATTATTTTAACTTAGATATAAATGAATTGAGTTGCTTCTGAATGATTAATAGCTGATCAAAGGCTTCACTCTTTTTTTCCTCTGGAAGAAAATTTAAATCTTTCGCTACCTCAATTAAGGCTTCTAGTTCAAATGCTGAACCGATAGCCATTGTCAGGAAATGACGAAAATCTTTTTCAGTGCTCCTTCCCGCACCTTCCGCAATATTTGCAACTATAGAAACCCCAGCCCTTCTCATTTGACTGGTTAATCCGAACTTTTCGCTATCTGGAAATTGCTCCGTAATACGGTAAACCAATATTACTAGAGTTCTGCTATTCTTGTATACATCCCAGTGCCTAAAGTTTCTCATGTTTGATATTGGCTATTAGCTATTGGCGGTTGGCTTTTGGCGGTTGGCTATTGGCGGTTGGCGGTTGGCGCTTGAAAAAAAGTCTGAGGCTAAAGGCTAAAGGCTAACAGCTAAAGGCTAACAGCCAACCGCCAAAAGCTAACTGCTAACAGCTAAAGGCTAAATTCCGGATCCACATGCTCAACAATTAACCTCCTCAACGTCTCCACATTATCCCATTCTGTATTCTCGCCAGAGTTATATCTAAAACCTGGCTCTACTTTCTTAGCATCAAATTTAGCTACGAAATCATCTAAGTTCCAACGATGTGCAGCAGGTAATATGGTATAGTACTTTCCTAAATCCCAAGTGTAAAAAGAGTCCGAATCGGTAATCATTTCCTCATGGATTTTCTCGCCTGGACGAATACCGACAACTGGCTTTTCGCACTCTGGCCCAATGGCATCAGCCACGTCAGTAATTTTGTAGGATGGAATCTTTGGAACAAATATTTCTCCACCCCAAGCATGCTCTAAAGCGTGCATCACCATATCAACACCGCCTTGCAAAGAAATATTAAAACGCGTCATGGTCGGATCTGTAATGGGAAGAATACCAGTCTTTTTCTTTCCTAAGAAGAAAGGTATTACCGAACCATTAGAGCCCATTACATTTCCATAGCGTACTACAGAGAATTTAATAGGATTCCAACCCGTAATATTATTTGCTGCTACAAATAACTTATCGGAAGCTAATTTTGTCGCACCATATAAATTTACGGGAGCTGCTGCTTTATCAGTCGATAAAGCCACCACTCTCTCCACACCTGTTTCTAAACAAGCATTAATAACATTTTCAGCGCCCATTATATTGGTCTTAACGCATTCCATCGGGTTATACTCAGCAATAGGCACATGCTTCATGGCCGCTGCATGGATTACATAATCTATCCCCTTCATCGCTCTTTTTAATCTATCATAATCTCTAACATCACCAATGAAAAAACGCAATTGAGGGAAATCAGAGGCAGGGTATTCCTGTGCCATTTGAAATTGCTTTTGTTCGTCCCTTGAAAAAACTACCACTCTTTTAACGTCTGAGTTTGTTCCGAAAATATATTCCGTCAACGCTTTCCCTAGCGATCCTGTTCCCCCTGTTA
>JBNMFK010000058.1:0-15856 GCA_051269965.1 Algoriphagus sp.
GGCTAATGGAGAAATAAAGAAATCCGGGAGAGGAATGTTAGATAATAAATAAGGATATATTATTGCCTCAAAGACCTTTTTAAGATAATTTTAAGTCATAATTCACAGTAAAACATGAGTACATCTTCAAATTCTTTTTTTGCTTTTATAGCAGGTTTGGCGGCCGGAACAGCCATAGGTATCTTATATGCCCCTGAAAAAGGAGAAGTTACAAGAGATAAATTGGCAGATAAACTCGGAAAATACCGTTTGCAGCTAGAAGAGTTTATTGATGATATAATAGAAAGAGGTGACGAGGTCGCCATAGAAATGGCAGGAGGAAAAGACGTGGATTCTAAGGCAAAAGCAGAAGGGAAGAAGGTCGTGAGCGAAGCTCGCGAAAAAGCTGAAAAACTATTGGATGACGTGGAAAACCTGATGTCACAAATCAAATCAAAAGCTTAAATGAAAAAAGTAGGACTATTCTTAATGGTAGCTTTTTTGGCCGCTTGTAATCAGACGACTTCAGAAAACAACAGTTTGACTGGAACTGATACAAATGCCGTGATAGAATTCGAGGAAAACTCTTTTGACTTTGGCAGTTTAATTGAGGGAGATGAGGTATCCCACACGTTTAAGTTTAAAAATATAGGTACTGACCCTCTAAAAATTCTTTCTGTAAATGTTTCTTGCGGCTGTACAGTAGCATCTAAGCCAATCAGAGCTGTAGGCGTAGGCCAAACAGACGAAATCGTAATAAACTTTAACAGCACTGGAAAAGTAGGTATGAATAAGAAATCAGTTGGTGTTTTTTCTAATGCCCAAAACTCGAATGAAACACTTACTTTTACAGCCTTAGTAGAAGCTCAAAAAGGAGCAGCAATCGATTTATAATAACCTAAACTCAATTACTAAAAATGGTATTACTTCAAGCAGCAGCAGCAGGAGGAAGCAACTATAGCTTTTTAATTCTTATGGCAGGTATGTTTGCGGTCATGTATTTCTTCATGATTCGTCCTCAGCAAAAAAAGCAGAAAGACCAACTAAAAATGGTTAACGAACTAAAGCCAGGCGATGAGGTAGTGACTTCAGGTGGTCTTCATGGTAAAGTAGTAGCCTCAGATGATGCTACGGTAACCATTTCCACTGGTGGAGCAGCGAAATTGACTTTTGAAAAAAATTCTATTGGCAAAAAGAAATAACCTAGTCAACTCACAAACAAAACCTGCCGATGAGTGAATCGGCAGGTTTTCTTTAGACTCAATGCCAACTTAACACTTGGTTAAGCACTCCTTTTTTAGTACATTAAATCCACCGTAATTCTATACTGTCTATAAAAATGAAACGAGGCCCAAGGAGCCAGAATGCTCTACCTATGAAAGAAGCACTAGATGCTTTTTTAGATTCATTTAATTTGAAATCTAAATATAACGAGACCAGTTTGGTGGCATCTTGGGAGAAAATCATGGGCCAAACCATAGCATCAAGAACAGATAAAATTTTTGTGAGAAGTGGAACCCTCTTTTTAAGAATCACTTCAGCCCCGCTCCGTCAAGAATTGGTATTGGCAAAATCTAAATTGGTTAGCCTAATAAATAGAGAAATGGGGCATGAACTTGTGAACGAGGTAGTTTTTATCTAAAAATTTATACATGTTAAAAAATAAGTCTCTCTCTGTCGTTATGATGGGTGGAACAGGTGCAGTAGGCGGCTACGCCATACAGGCTCTTTTGTACTTTACTGAGCTCGAAACATTAACATTATTGGGTCGCAGGCCCGTTGCCGAGATTATAGACAAACGTGTAAAGCAATACAAAATCGATATTCATGAACCCAGTTCATATGTTGAAGTTGCTAAAGGACACTCCGCTGCTATTTGTACCTTGGGCGTAGGAGAACCCTCCAAAGTCAGTAAAGAAGCCTTCCTGAAAATTGATAAAAAAGCAGTTATAGATTTCGCTAAAGTGTGTAAAGAAGCAGGTATTGAGCATTTTGAACTTTTAGCGTCCGTGGGCATTAGTGCCAAGTCCTCCTCTCTTTATTTGAGGACAAAAGGAGAGTTGGTAGAAGAATTAAAAGCCTTAAATTTCGAGCGGTTAAGTATCTTCTTACCTTCTATGATTTTGACACCTACAAACCGCTATGGCTTTACTCAAGCTCTTGCTTTAGCTGTTTGGCCTGTTCTGGACAAAGTATTTACAGGCACGGCTAAAAAATATAAAGGCATCAAGGTAAATGAATTAGGAAAAGCTATTGCCGCAAATGTTTTTATCAACAAAATTGGTTATGAAGAGCTGAGCTGGAATGATTTTCGAAAATTAATCTGATTATAATCGATGAAATGTAGTTTAATATTTCCGCTTCTTTTATTTCATTTGTCTTCTCAAGGTCAGATACTTAAGCATTCACACAATGATTACGAGCAAGCCAAGCCATTGGTAACCGCTCTTTTTTGTCAGTTTAATTCTATAGAATCCGATATTATAGAGTTTCAAGGACGTTTAATAGTGACGCACGACGCTCAAAATCTGAGTCAAAAACCAACACTTGAAGATCTTTATTTAAAACCTCTATCTCGAAGTTTTCAAGAACATAGCTCTCTCAAATATTTATTCATAGACGTAAAAAACAGGGAAGAAAATACGCTGGATTTATTACACGAATTAGTGTCTAAATACGGCCGCCTTTTTCTGAAAAGAGGAGAAAGCTTAGTTGACCAGAAAATCCAGATAATCATAACAGGAGATGTAAAAAGATTTGATTTAGTGAGCAGCCATTTATATCCTTACTTCTTTGTAGATGGCAGAATTGCTGATTTAAATCAAAACATAAATTCGGCTATTATGCCTATCATCTCGGCAAATTTCCAAATGATAGTGCCATGGCGAAACGGTCAAGAACTATCTCGGACTCAAAGAGAAAGACTAATATCGTTGGTGAATCAAATACACCATGAAAATAAAAAGTTGCGATTTTGGAATACAAGAGACGAAAACATCTTTTGGGAGCTTCTCCAAGATATTGGAGTTGATATTATTGGTACAGATCACATTCAAGAGCTCAACCAATTCTTGATCAGCAAATACAATTAATAAGTCGTGGTTACTAACGGCCATCTTCATGGCTGGTTAAAACGTACACTCCTATTCCTTCAGCCAAAACTGTGTTTTTTGTCCCTCTAGAATTTAAAAATGTAGGCAATAAAGAACATTGACAACTGCTTTTTATGAATGTAAGTCAAATTGACTGTCTAGACGACTTTTGTTCCTTATCAACAAACAAAAAAGACGTATCTTTGAATTCTCCGATATCACATTACCGGATATTCATTTCATACCAAAACAATGAACACTTATTGGAAGAAAAAATCACAAGAAGAAATCAAGTCAAGAGTATTTAGTGCTTTAGCACAAAACGTCAATTATAAGGAAGAAAACCTTTTAGGTATTCCTGCTACCCACCTTGATGAAAAGGTCTTCAATCAAGATGCCTCGTTTCTCAAAGACGCTCCCTTTATAACTAGTCTAGTTCAAAATCCCAATCATATAGGCTGCCATACCTTGGGTAAATCCGAATCTGCTTTTGCGGGAACACATGAAATAGAAATAGAACTAGTAGAGATGTGCTCTGTCGATATTCTAAAGGGAGAACCCTTACAAAACGACGGCTACATAGCTTCTGGCGGCACCGAAGGTAACATACAAGCCATTTGGATTTATCGCAATTTCTTCATGAAAGAAAACGATGCCGATAGAGATGAAATATGTATTGTATGTAGTGCAGACAGTCACTACTCCATGCACAAAGCGGCTAACGTTTTGTCTGTTCCTGTTTATAAGGTGCCTGTTGATGAAGAAAGTCGTCAGATATCACAAGACGGTCTAACCGACGTGCTACTGAAAGCAAAAAAAGATGGGAAGAAATATTTCATCGTCGTTTGCAATATGATGACAACAATGTTTGGATCTGTAGATGAAGTAAATGATTTCGTTAAACCATTGGAAGCATTAGATTGTGCTTACAAGCTACACGTAGATGGAGCATATGGCGGCTTCTATTATCCGTTTTCTGATGAAAACAGCCAAATGACTTTCAAAAACGAGAAGATCACTTCGTTCTCTCTAGATGCCCATAAGATGGCTCAGGCACCGTATGGTACTGGCGTATTTATGATCCGTAAAGGTTTCATGAGGTACGCCAAGACCGAAGAAGCCAGTTATGTTGAAGGTGAAGACTTTACACTCATCGGTAGCCGTTCTGGAGCGAATGTAATAGCCACCTGGATGATACTGAGTAAACATGGGCCTTATGGTTGGTCAGAAAAAGTATATATCCTTCAGAGAAGAACGCAATGGCTTTGTGAACATTTGGCCGATTTAGGACTTGAATATTACCGTCACCCGATGTCCAATATTGTGACCATTAAAAATCATAGTATTGATAGTGACGTAGCCAAACGATTTGGTCTGGTACCCGACAATCATAACAATCCTAAATGGCTGAAAATTGTAGTGATGGAGCATGTTACCATTGAGAAATTGATGTTACTCTTAGATGCCATCAAAAGTTCTCAATTGGAGTTAGTTTAATAACCTATCAAGTCTAAACATGGGCTTCGATAGCATTATTCTCGTCTTCGCTCGAACTGACAATAAATAAAACGGATAAGTCAATAACTGTCAGATCGAGCGTTAAAGGCCTACGTTTGGAGACCTTGCTGATAATTCAAAGAAGTCATTCATGTGCGACGTAAATGGGCTGTTCTCATCTTTGCTCCAACTAATAATGAATTAAGCTTAGGTAAATATTCTCAACTGCCTGGTCTGATGATTCAAGGCAACCCCTCGTCATAACCCAACAAAAAGAGCCCTTTGATATCATATCAAAGGGCTCTAGATTATGTTTCACTTATCCTTTATCCTAACGACTATTACACCATTTTAACTTGCTTTCCCATAAGTCTTAATGGCAGATTCACCCTTAAAAACGTTCATGCTCTATATTATCAGTTTTGATATTTTCAATACTAACTACTCCTCCTTCTCCGTTTTTATCAATAATATAATAAAGAGGTTTTGCGGCATCTTTGCCTTTCGCACCACGTATCACTATTCTTGGGTTTTCGTTTATTGGCGTTATGCTAAAAGAACCCTTATTCTCTTTAAGAGCTGTCAGTTTATCCTGCTGCATTTCCGTTAATTCATTTTTGATACCCATAAGTGTTTCTAACTTCATGAGCTTAAGCTTCTCCTCTAGGGCAGATACTTTCTTCATCTTCTCTAAAGCCACTTTGGTGTTTACATAGACACCTTTTATAGACTTTTATAAAATTTCAGCAACCAAATCCCATTACACAGAATTAAACTCCACATTTTTTTATTGTAAATAGATTTGACTTTTTCTACTTGTTTCAGTCAGGGCTAGACCTATCTCATCTCTGTTTTTCAAGACGAGATCCGAAGAGTATAATTCACTATTAAAAACATCTTAGGCCTTGACACCGAAAGCGAAAAAGAATACGAGAAGGATTAAAAAAGCTTTTTCATAATTGTATTTGTTTAACGTTTGAAAATCTGCAAAATCATCTAGTTATAAGGCTGTGGGTGATTTCTACGTATCCATGGTAAGCTCTTCTGAACTAAAGAAAACAACTTCAGGACCGTCATTACTCAGCTCTATTATAAGTCCTTCCTCGCTCAAATAAACCTCGTCCTTTGCTCTATTTAGAAATAAGAACACGCCAAAAGTACACTGGCTGTTATACCTGACTGAAGGTCATAGTTAATTGAAGTAACTTTCGGTTTAGGCATCATAGCCTCAAAAGAAGGCAACTCTTCTTTTTCGTCTGCCTTTCTCATTTCAGAAAAGAACTTAATAAAATCATCTTTCATACTTCTTCTTTTAATAAAAGTTTCTTCAAACCCTCTTTACCTCTAGTATCATGTGTTCTAACAATTCCTATGTGCAAGTCCCTGTCGTTCGAGCTATTTCATCCAGTGCCACGCCATGATAAAAGGCCAATAACAAAGCCTCCCCTTGTCGTGAAGGTAGAGCTGAGCGAGTAATTGTTCATAGTTCCTTTCATGATAAAGTGCTTGCTCTGCAACCTCCTGCTCCATATTTACAAAAGAACTAAAAACAGCACTTCCTTTTAAATTATCAATGGCTGTGAATCGAATGATCGAAAATAGCCAAGTCTTAAAATTAGATTTTTCACTGTATGTTGCATTTTCTTCTAGCACTTTCAAATAGGCTTCTTGCAGCATATCTTCTGCCTCGTCAGGCTCAAGTCGACAACATTGCTTGGACTAGAAGAAAGCATCCTTGAGCTGTTCTTTAAGTAAGTTTTCCAATGTACTTCCTTTCATCATTTACCCATTTCTAGAAAAAGCCATAATATATGACATGGACAACTAAAATAGTTTTTCGAATACTTCAAATACGTAAATTCATCATTACATTAAGACATCCATTTTTCATAGAAATCAATTCAGTGTATCTTAGCTATCTATTATCCTGAAAACCTTTTTCGTGAAATTCCAATTCTCTGTAGAAATTGACCGTTCTTCTTGTAAAGCCTCAAAACTCTTCATTGACCCAAAATACCGTCATGAAAACCAAGAAGGCTTTATAAAAAAAGTGTTTAAAAGTGGCGAAGAAGGGTAATATGGAGCTATTCCCTGATGCATTACAAACAAGAAATGAAAATAAAAGAGACGGCCTTTTCAAATAAGCTATCTTTCTCTTTTGAGGCGTTTCATGAATATAAACACATGGGAAATACGAATATTACACACTTCATTCCAATATCAGAAAACAAAACACAAGTAGAAACAGAAGGCTAATACGTGAGAATGGGTAAGGTTCTACCTAAACTCATGACTACACTAGTTCTAAGAATGTTTAGCAAGCCACCAGACAAATAGCTGAAGAACTTTGCCAAGAAACATATCAAAATGAAATGAAAAGGTAAAAATTCACGATGGTGGTCCTAAATCATAAAGGACGATATCTAGGTCACAGATCTAGCAGAGCCAGAAAAACTTGCCAAAAGTCTAAGTCCTTATCATTCAAAATACCGTATAAATGAGAAGGCATCTTCTTTGCTTTAAGCTAGAAGAGGCCTACATGTTAATCCATACGTTCCATTTATGAAGTATTCTATTATTCTCCTCTTTTTACTTTGCAATATATCTTTGGCTTTTGGCCAAGAAGAGAGTGAGAAAAAGGTAGAATTTAGGCTTAATTCAGATTCTCGGAGGACAATAATTAATAGAAAATCTGTAAGTATTTTTGGCCTCAGAGCTGGCCTATTATTCAATAAAAAGTTTGAAACTGGGGTAGGTATTTACAGTTCTAGTTTATTCGGTATTTTAGGAAAGTATATTGAGAAAACTTACACAGACTTCAATCTCACCCCTCCTCAAGAATTTCTAGCCCGAGTTAATTTCCAATACCTTTCTTTGTATTACGAATACATACTTACAGAGAATAAAGGCTTGAGACTTACCTCGAATAACCAAATAGGTGTAGGTCGCGTGAATATTCTTTTAGAGGAAGGCTTAGATAAGGAGAGAATGCTACGAGCGGGCAAAACAATTGTAGAACATTCCTTTAAGGCAAAGGTTAGGACTTTTTCTTGGCTCGACCTCATTGGTGGTGTGGGCTACAGATACCTTCTTAACGGCGAAACTCAAATAAAAAAAGCATTCAACGCTCCTATTTATATTATTGGAGCTTCTATAAACTTTAAACAGCTTAAAAAAGTCGTAAAAAAAGATTCCTAATTCATAAGCCTTCATTCTTTTTAATTAAAGGTCCTCCCAGCTATACTTCTTCAATTTGGTTGATTTATGGTGCTTTTAAAGTATTTTCGATCTTGTTTGAGTTGAAGATTTCCTAAGTTAGTTTCAACTATCTCCGCAAACGGAAAAAGAAAATTAATAAAAATAAGAACGTTTACTAATGATGCATCCTTAACAAGTCTCTCTTTTGGTTTTGAGAGTTCCAACGCTAGAAGCAAGATACATATCCTAGCATTTAGTTTTAATGATGGATCTAAAAAAATCTTTCTGGAAGTGCCCGATATACTCGAAAACTCTAGCATAGTGGCTTACTTTAATACGATTACTACCGCCTATTTTAATAAAAAGACAATAAAAGATGACTGGATTCTTAGTGAAATACTTGGAAGTTTTGACGACTAGTATGCTCTTAAAGTAAGAAGCCATGAAGTGATTCCTCATACATCAGAGCATTTGAATCTCACTAAAATCCTTTTCAGCTTTGCCAGAAAGCGTGCTGACAAATACTGACATCATTTTAATGCTTATATCCATGACTTTAACGCAGAAAAAGTCTTTTATAATTTATAAATAACGCCTCAAATCTAACACTATAAATCACCGTCTTGAAAGAGTGAGAGCAATTAAAACTGGAAAAAGATTGACCCTCAACGAAAGAAGTTTCCATATAATGCCAGATAAAAAAAAGGACTGAAACTCGGTTTTTAGTCTAAAGGCTCTGACCTTGTCGTTCAATTTATAAAAAAGAGGACAAAAAGTTTTTAGATAACTAAGGGAGCTAATTAATTAGTATCCGATATGGTTTTAGGATGGAAGCTCGTAAAACTGGTTATTTATCAAATTATTAAAAGGCCTAGTTGACATTAATAAACTGGATATTAAGACGATTTGTGAAATTCACAAATCCTAGCAAAAAAACAATACTTACAATAATGAGTACTATTTTGAAGGTGAGCCTCGAAGACGCTGAAACCATATCTTTACTAGCAAAAAAAACGTTTCTAGAATCTCATTCACACTCCGCCAATCAGAGCGATATTGATTCTTATGTGGAAAAGCACTACAGTTTAGACGCCATTAGTGAAGATTTATCCATAGAAGCTAATATCTACTTCCTGATTTATTATGGTAAAGAGGCTGTTGGATACTCAAAAGTAGTCTTGAACACTTCTATCCAAGATCATGAAAAAAGTTTATCCACTAAGTTGGACCGCATTTATATCTTGGAAAAATTTTACGGATTTGGATTAGGAAAAAAGCTTCTTGACTTCAATTTAAATTTGGCCAAAGCAAAAAACCAATCAGATGTTTGGCTTTATACATGGAAGGGAAACCACAGAGCCATAGCCTTTTATCAAAAAGTAGGTTTCGAAATAATTGGGAGTCATGATTTTAAAATTTCAGAAACTCATGCTAATCCTAATCATCTAATGCTGTTAAAGATTTAAGACCATAGATACTAATTGAGTCTTTTATACCCTTTCTTTATTGAAAATCCAGCGGAAAAACATTTGAATTAAATCCCCATATCAGAGGTAAAAGAAAATAGACCGCCAGCAGTATTAAAAAAATAGAAATAATATTAAGTCCCACTCCTGCTCGAACCATATCAGGAATTCTCAGATAACCCGAACCAAAAA
This sequence comes from Algoriphagus sp., assembly GCA_051269965.1. Taxonomy (GTDB): domain Bacteria; phylum Bacteroidota; class Bacteroidia; order Cytophagales; family Spirosomataceae; genus Arcticibacterium. The sequence continues at coordinate 9,425 of JBNMFK010000058.1, forward strand.
CGACTGCATTAGGTGGTGTGGCCACCGGTAGCATAAAAGCACAAGAAGCAGCAGCAGTAGCAGCCACCATAAGAATGAAGGGATGCACATCTAATGAAACCGCCATAGGAGCCAAAACGGGTAGTAACATGGCCGTTGTAGCCAAGTTCGAAGTTATTTCAGTAAGAAAATTAACAGCCGCTATTAAAATAAGCAAAATCAAAACAAGCTTTACTCCGGCCAGACTGACCAACTGCTCACCTATCCATACCGCCAAACCAGAGGATTGGAAACCACTGGCAAGAGCCAAACCTCCACCAAAAAGAATGATAATACCCCAAGGCAGTTTCACAGCCTCGTCCCAAGTTATTAGCCTTCCTTTTCCACCTTTTTTAGGTAACAAAAAAAGACTTACAGCACTCAGCATTGCAATAATGGTATCGTCTAAATGAGGGAACACATCGGTCAAAATAAGTGAACGTGAAATCCATAGAAAAGCAGTCATAAAGAAGACTAAAGAAACTATTTTCTCCTCATAGCTCATGATGCCCAGCTTCTTTAACAAATCCTTGATTTCTGACTCACCTGCTTTAAACTTTTCTTTCTTAAAGGTGAAAGCAAATTTTGTTAGATAAACCCAGCAAATTCCTAACAATACCAAAGACAAGGGAAGTCCGAACATCATCCACTGAGCAAAACTTATTTCAATGCCATAGATTTCTTGTACAACGCCAGCTAAAACCAAATTAGGAGGTGTCCCAATTAAGGTGGCTACACCTCCAATAGACGCAGAATAGGCTATGCTTAACATGAGTGCTTTACCAAAAATGAGATTTTCATTAATCTCTGTCCCAGGGTGATCTCTTAACTGTGCTATGATGGCCATTCCTATCGGTAGCATCATCACGGATGTGGCAGTATTAGAAATCCACATAGACATAAATGCGGTGGCAATCATGAAGCCCAAAATTATTTTGGAAACATCCGTGCCCACGAACTGTATAATATGTAGAGCAATCCTTTTATGGAGATTCCATTTCTCTATAGATATAGCTAGAATAAAGCCCCCTAGATATAAAAAGACGTATTTATGTCCATAAGATGCCGTGGTTGTTTCAATATCCAAAGCTCCAGATAAAGGGAAAAGTATGATAGGCAAAAGTGCAGTAACACTAATATTGGTAGCCTCAAAAATCCACCAAATAGCTATCCAACATGTGCAGGCCAAAACCGCTACACCTTCCTCTGAGAGCCCATCGGGTTTAAGAAACATAAGAACCAAGGCAAAAGTAATTGGCCCTAAAAGGAGAGGGATTAGTTTAGTTTTCAGCACAGTTGAGCTTAAATGATTGAATATAAATGTACGAATAGATAAAGAACTCGGTGTCTATAAATTCGTAGATTTACCATATGTCATCACTAAAACTCATTTCCTTGATAGTCATGGCGGCCTTTTATGGCTTTGCCGGCCTCATGCACTTCAAAAGACCGAAATTCTTTTTGAAGATCACACCAAAATGGGTTCCTGCTCCTGAAAAAATGAACCTAATCGTCGGAGCCGTCGAAATCACATTGGCAATCTGCTTGTTAATACCTCAAACACGGTATTGGGCAGCTTGGGGAATCATCGCTTTGCTAGTGGCTGTTTTCCCAGCCAATGTTAATCATTTTCAAAAATCTTTAGAGAAGAAAAGACAGGTAATACCTACGCTGATAAGGCTCCCTGTTCAAATCTTAATGATTTATTGGGCGTATACTTTCGTATAAAATTATGACAGCCGAATCAAAAAGAGTCTGTTTATCTCTGCTACTGATACTTTGGCAAGGATACAAACAAAATAAAACCTTCTTAAAAATACCAATCTATGCGATTCTAAAATGCTTTAAATGCCCCAGTTCTACAGATAGTCACAGCTCTATCCGCCACTTTGTAAAAAAGATATATCAAAGTAGATTTCTGGAATTCAAATTCACTAATCCATACAATTTAGATAATGATTATAATGCCTGCATGGCATCGGGATATGTTGCGGACCACTATTATTAGATTTTGGAAGAAAACAGCGAACCCCTCTGCTAAAACTAAATACATGACAAAGCACTTAAAAGAGCTCGCTATATAATGGATAAAATGACAAGTGAGGCCCTAGGTTTTAGAACTTGCCTACAATGCATCTCAGAGGTCTTTCATTCACCTTGAGTAAAAATATGCTTCCTAGTATGCCTTCCACAAAACAATTTTTATTTTGTGGATTTTCCCTTTTTCATCGCTGCTTTAGAACCTAAGAATTATTCAATTTGATAGCCTTTTGGAATTCACGAGAAGAAAAAAAATAATCATCATTTTCGAGGTAATAATAGTATTAATCTCTGCTTTGCACAGCTGCCATGTTCTAGCATAGCTACCGAAGGATCTCGCAATTAAAGTCGTGTAAATAGCTCTCCTCTCATTACAGGAACTTACCTTAATTGCAACGAAAAATTATGATTTGATTTATCAAACCAACTTATTTACTACGATTACTCATGTTTCTGAAGTTGATTTTGAAGAGATTCAATACTTTATTATTGAACACTGGAGTACCTAGCACATTCCCCGATGCACTGACATAAATTCCAGAGATGATGATGTCCGAGTCATTAGAAACGCCACCTAGAGATCTTTTCGCTAAAATAGATGAAAAGGACAATTTACAAACCAAAGAATTGTAAGCAAATGAAATAGACGCAAACCCACCTTAATAATTGCCCCCTCCAAATAAAAATTTAATATGCTTTATGAGTGGTGCTGCTTATTCTATAAAAAACACCTGTCTAACTTTAAAGCCTAATAAGTAAAAAAACTTAGTACATTTAGGGCAGATTAAATACTACTTTGGTTATCAAAGTCAAACCCTTTACCTAGATTTAAAAAGTCATGTCTACCTATTCTGTTGCTCAGATTCAATCCTTGACTGGCGTAAGTGCTCATAAACTTAGGATGTGGGAAAGACGCTACGGTTTTCTCAAACCAAAAAGAACCGCCACCAACATTCGCTACTATTCTGATAACGACTTAATCAAACTCATCAATATTGGCATTCTCGTAAAGAGTGGTCTAAGAGTTTCTGAAATAGACCATTTAACTGAAAGCGAAATAAATCACAAGGTTTCATTTCTCAGTGCCTCATCCAAAGCAGGGATTGAAAACGAAATAGCAGCATTAACAGTAGCGATGATAAATTTTGATGAGGTCACATTTTCCGAAATTTTGACTTCTGAAATAAGATCTAAAGGGATGTTTACGGCTATGATGGACCTTATATACCCATTCTTAAACCACATAGGTATTCTTTGGATTACCAATAAATCCATTCCTGCTCAGGAGCATTTCGTTTCCAATCTAATAAGACAAAAGCTTTTAAGAAAAGTTGATGAATTGCATGATGTTCCAGAAGATGCTCGAAGTATAGTTCTTTTCCTTCCTCCATGGGAAGACCATGAACTTGGACTAATTCTAGCCCAGTATATAGCTAAAAGACTTCGGTGGCGAGTACTTTACTTGGGTCAAAAAGTGCCATTTTCAAATATCAACGAAGCCATTGAAAATACAGGTACCAACCTTACTTTAACACTTCTGATGACACCACAAAATGAAAGACAGCAGAAACAATTCAAGGAATTTGTGGAAGAAATTAGTGTACCCATATTAGTCTCAGGAAACCCAGCTCAACTTAATAAGATTAATTCACCTAAACTTATTACACTATCTGGACCAGAGGACTTGAATACTTATTTAATAAACAACAGTTAAAGAGGAGCCAACCATTAAGTCCTAATTCAACACCATTTTAGGTCTTATTAAAATCAAAAGCAGTTCTCTCTGCGGACTTCATTTATTTTTATATACTTTCAGACTTTTAAGACTTCATCAATCAAAAAGATGCTTCTATTCAAGAAACGTAAGTTCCTTGGATCTAAAAAGCATTATAACATTATCCAAATGCAAAAACATAGCAAATACCCTAAACTTCTAGAACCCTTAGATTTAGGATTCACTACATTAAAAAACCGGGTTTTAATGGGCTCTATGCACACCATGCTGGAGGACATTGAAGGAGGTCACGCACGCTTGGCAGCCTTCTATGCAGAAAGAGCTAGAGGACAAGTGGGTCTTATAGTAACGGGGGGAGTTGCTCCAAGTAAAGAAGCATTGGCTCTACCTTTCGGCGACCCTATGGCCACGGAAAAAGAGGCCGAAAAGCATAAAGTAATTACTAAAGCTGTCCATGATGAAGGTGGTAAGATTTGTATGCAAATCCTTCACACGGGACGTTATGGTTATTCTGAACTTAACGTTTCTGCCAGTGATACCAAAGCACCTATTTCTCCATTTCCGGCCAGAGCATTGACTACAGAGGAAGTAGAAAAAACCATTGAAGACTATGTTAATTGTGCCAAACTTGCTCAATTTGCTAATTATGATGGCGTAGAAATTATGGGTTCTGAAGGCTATTTAATCAATCAATTCATTGTTACTAAAATTAATAAGCGTACAGACAAATGGGGCGGTTCTTATGAAAACCGAATCCAATTCCCTCTAGAAATTATTAAGCGAACACGTGCCGCTGTTGGAGATAATTTCATTCTTATTTACAGGCTTTCCATGCTTGATTTAGTAGAAGGCGGAAGCACCTGGCAGGAAGCCGTTCAACTTGCGAAAGAAGTAGAAAAAGCAGGTGCAACAATCATAAACACTGGAATTGGATGGCATGAAGCTAGAATCCCTACCATAGGGACTATAGTGCCAAAAGGGGGCTTTACTTGGGTGACTAAGCGAATGATGGGAGAAGTGAAAATCCCCCTAATTGCCACGAATAGAATCAACATGCCAGATATAGCCGAAAAGGTGCTAGAGGATGGCTGTGCAGATATGGTCTCTATGGCTAGACCCTTCTTAGCAGACCCAGAATTATTGCTTAAATCCATTGAAAATAGACCGGAAGAAATCAATACCTGCATAGCATGTAATCAGGCTTGTCTAGACCATACATTTACGATGCAGATTTGCTCTTGTATAGTAAACCCAAGAGCCTGTCATGAGACCGAAATTAATTATTTGCCGACTACCATTAAGAAAAAAATAGCCGTTGTCGGTGGCGGCCCTGCAGGTTTGGAAGCCGCCACAGGAGCTGCAAAAAGAGGTCATTTTGTGACGCTTTTTGAAGCTGAAAAGGAGATTGGAGGCCAGTTTAACATGGCTAAGGTAATTCCAGGGAAAGAAGAATATGCTCAAACGATTCGATATTATGGCGTTATGCTCAAAAAACATGGGGTAGATGTCAAATTGGGTACAAAAGCCTCTTTAGAAAACTTGAAATCTGGTGGGTTCGATGAAATCATTTTGGCCACGGGAGTTACGCCTAGAAAGCTGAAACTAGAAGGCTCTGATCATCCTAAAGTCCTTAGCTATGCAGATGTACTTTACCGAAAGGTACCTGTAGGGAAAAGTGTTGCTGTAGTAGGTGCAGGAGGGATAGGTTTTGACATGGCCGAGTACTTAGCTCATGATATGTCACATGAGTCTGTTAGCTTAAATGTAGAAAATTATATGAAGGAGTGGGGCGTAGATATGAATTTCAGTCGAGGTGGCTCTTTGGCAGAATCTGCCAATCCTATTCCATCCCCTAGAGAAATTTTCTTATTAAAACGTTCTCCTGGTAAGCATGGAAAGAATCTAGGAAAAACAACTGGTTGGATTCATCGTTCTAGTTTAGCATTGAAAAAAGTAAACATGCTGGCCAACGTCACCTATCAAAAAATTGACGACCAAGGGCTGCATATTTTGGTTGGCGAAGAGCCCCGCATACTTCCCGTAGACAACGTAGTAATCTGTGCAGGTCAAGAGCCCTTGAGAGCTATGTTTGAAGAACTAAAAGCGGATGGCCAAAGTGTACATTTAATAGGCGGATCAAATATTTCGACTGATTTAGATGCTAAAATGGCAATAATGGAAGCGACACTTTTAGTTGCAGAAATTTAAATAAAATTGAGCATCTGGAGACTTAATTGATTTCAGATGCTTTTTTATGCCTGCTCATATAATTTAATTCAAGTGTAAGTTCTTCAGTAATCCTCAAGGAAAATTTATAACAACAAAGTTAATTTGTTTTTGAAAGCTGATCACTCGTCATTAACAAATGCAAAAGACTTGGGAAATTAAAATTAGAAAAACTGGCTAATGAGGCGATTAACCCTTTTTTACTTGGAAAGACTTGCAGATAAACCAAATTCCCCACTAAAGTAATACACAGTAAAGCAATCACATGTAGCACTGTTTTGTAATCAGAATCTTAACAAAAGACGGTTCAGCTTTCTCTGTAGAATGATTTAAAATCAGATTTTACTAAAAGTAGATTATTTTTTTATCGATTTACTAAGCAAAGAATCTATAAAAATGACCCCTCAATTAGA
>JBNMFK010000059.1:0-15733 GCA_051269965.1 Algoriphagus sp.
TTTTCGACTTCAACTCAGCATCCAACATTGATGTATGGCGGGTCGTAAACGATGGCGTAATGGGTGGAAAATCCAAAGGAAACTTTAAACTAAATCCTGATGGTCATGCCTCATTCTCTGGTCAAGTCTCCCTTGAAAACAACGGTGGATTCTCCTCCGTTCGATATGCTTTTCCTAGAATTGACGTGAGTCAAAAAAAACAAATTATTATCCGACTGAAAGGAGATCAGAAAGCTTATCAGTTCAGAATAAAAGATAATTCACGTAACTATTACTCTTACATTTTCCCTTTCACTACCAATGGAGACTGGCAAAATATACACATTCCTTTAAACGAGTTCTATCCTTCTTTTAGAGGTAGAAAGCTCGATATACCAAATTTTTCAGAAACATACGTAGAAGAAATTGTCTTTCTAATAGGGAATAAGAAAGCAGAACGTTTTGAGCTATTGATTGACAAAATTGAATTAAAATAGATGGAAGAACTCACTGACATAGACAAAGACCGCATCATAGAAATGGCTTGGGAAGATAGAACGCCTTTTGAAGCCATTGATTATCAATTTGGACTCAAGGAATCTGGCGTTATAGCATTGATGCGTAATACGCTGAAGCGAACTTCTTTTAACCTTTGGCGAAAACGTGTCAATAGCGGCGTAAGTAAAAAGCACCTGAAAAAGAGAAGCGATGATATCCAACGCTTTAAATGCACCCGTCAACGGTCCATTTCTAACAATAAGATTTCTAAAAGGTAGCATCTCCTTCTTATGATATTTTTCGCTCACGGGATAAGCTGAGGAGTACAGCAGACCAAAGTTGCTGTCCCATTAGGGACAATCTATTGAAAAAATAAAGGCTTTACTCCGTTTGAACGCTATGTAATCCTCTTTAGTCGCTTTCAGACTTCCATCAATGTTTGTTCTTGTAGAGCAGTTCTCTTACTTTCTGCGTTTTTTACGAATGTGTCTTACCAAAATGCACTAAAGCTAAGGTGAAGAAATAATCAAATTAAATAATCTTCTCAGTCTTTTAAAACCGAAACAAGAAACTTTGGAAGTTCATTCCTGATAGCAAAACAATGAAAAATAATTTTGTCCATTTATCATTATTCTAAGTAGAGGTGCCTAAGAGAACCTGATTTCTTCTACTTGAGATGGAGGAAATCAGTTGCCTAAACTTCTGATAATTCTACTGACCTAAAATTTCGTCTATTACTTTAACCTCATGCCCTAATTCCCGGTATCTTTCCCGTAAAGTCTCGTAGATTTTAGCAATACACTTATTGCATGAAACTTCTTCAGATTCTTAGTATTCTTTTCATTTGTAATGCTGTCGTTTAAGGTCAAAAGACCTTTTATCTTCAGACGATTCAGAATGATAGAAACGAAATAACCTCCGCCCAATCCAAATGAATTTGCCCGCCTATGAATCAGCTAATATTGACGCTCACGAAATCGTACAGGACCTAAACGATTTTTCAACAAACACACTCATTCTAAACCTCACGACCAACATGATCTAAGCCTAAAAATTAAAATTGATTTTAAACCGAAAAAAGTTTAGATGATGGACGCAGTGAAAGATCTTCCTTTCTCTTATCAGGATGGTAATTTAACGTTTACGCTAGCTGCTTAACAAGAATTTACAGGCGTTGTTATTGAACTTGACTACTCTATGTACTTCTACCAAGATACGATTCACAGTCTGATAAGGAAGTACGCTAAAGCGGCTAAAAAAAGCTAGATTGATCAAAAGCTAGTTTCCCATGGTAATACCAATTTGCATGAATTGATATAGTGGTCACAAAGTTTTTACACTGAGTGCTATTCATAACATGCACTTGGCAATAGGTATAAAGCTTTACTTCCTTAGGCTTTTTGATTTATTTCTTCTTGAAGAAAAACAATGATTAGGAATAAGTAGGATCACATGAAGCTCACCGAGTATATATAAAAGGCAGTCGTTTTAATCGCACTTTTATTTCTCATTTGAGTCTCAAATCCCTATCCTTTTTACTATTTTGCACAAAAAACAACCCTTTCCATGACATATCTCACCAGAAGAAACGCACTTAAACTTACCGGTCTATCCATGCTCTCATTGGCTACTCCCAGCCTAAGCTTTGGTAGAAAAGACGAATTAATCATAGGTCATAATGACTTTAAGTATAAAGTGAATATGGGATGGGGGATTTTAGATGCCGAGAAAAATCCAGTCAATAATTGTCATGAAATGGTGGAAGACGCTTCTGGCAGGTTATTCATGCTCACGGATGAGACCAAAAACAATGTTCTTATTTATGACAAAAGCGGTAAACTTTTAGATGCTTGGGGTACCTCGTATCCCGGTGCCCATGGTCTAACCATTGGCGGCAGTGGTAAAGACCAATTCTTACTCATTTGTGACAATAAACGTCATCAAGTCATAAAAACGGACCTCAAAGGGAATAAAATATTTATTATAGAATACCCAAAAGAAACTGGCAAATACGAGCATCCTGCTCAGTTTGTTCCTACCGAAACGGCCATTGACCACAAAACAGGAGAAATATATGTGGTAGACGGCTATGGCCTAAATTTCGTTACGGTTTACGACCAAAACGGTAAATACCTTAGACATTGGGGAGGTAAAGGCACAGGAAACTATCAATATAAGTGTAACCATGGCATACTTATAGATGAGCGAAAAGAACAGACCAGAAGCTTAATAATAACATCAAGACAAGAAAACTGCTGGAAAAGATACACGATGGATGGCAAATTCATGGAAAGAATAGAGATGCCAGGCAGTTTCATTTGCCGACCTGTGATGCGTAATGAGAACCTTTATGGAGCTGTTTTTCGCTCTGGCCTAGAATCCAACGAATTTTCTGGTTACGTACAGATAGTAGATAAAAATAACAACGTGGTAAGTACACCAGGTGGAAGTGCCCCCACTTATGAAAATGAACAGTTGAAAGCCCAATCAAAAGAAGACCCAGCAAATGTGTTTATGCATCCGCATGATGTCTATGTAGACTCGGACGAAAGTATTTATGTAGCTCAGTGGGCCTCTAAAAAAACTTATCCAATTAAACTAGAGCGAGTTTAAGCCTTTTTGTAAATGGTAGATGGTGCAGCCTGTGCCTTGGCATAAATAGTCATATCTGCTATGGTGACATGATCTGGAACAGAAACCGCATAGGCTATGGCGTCTGCTATGTTTTCGGCAATTAATGGCTCAAAACCTTCGTAGATGCTTTTAGCTTTTAGCTTGTCTCCTTTAAAACGAACTTCGGAAAACTCTGTTTCTACTGCTCCAGGAGCTATATTGCTTATTTTGATGCCATGTTGCGTATGGTCTAAACGCATTCCTTCGCTTATGGCCTCCACTGCTTTTTTGGTAGCACAATAAACCGTGCCGCCAACATATGTTTGCTTACCTGCCACCGAACTAATGTTTAGCACATGCCCCCTCTGTCTCTCCACCATTCCAGGAATAACAGCTTTAGAAACATAAAGCAGACCAGTCACATTACTAGCTAACATAGCATCCCAATCTTCTAAGACTCCTTCGGCCAAAGAACCAAATCCGTGTGCATTACCGGCGTTATTGACGAGTATATCAATACGTTTAAACGCCTCTGGCAGTGAGCCAATAGCCGATAAAACGGCAGCCTTATCACTCACATCAAAAGTTAGTATAGTACTTCTATTTGTCAGAACGGCTTGAAGTTCTTCCAATTTCTCCTTTCTCCTTCCGCAGAGAATACATTGGATACCCAATTTGTCTAAAGCCACTGCCGTTGCTTTTCCAATTCCTGAAGATGCTCCTGTGATTAAAGCCGTTTTCATGTTACTGCTGTGCTTGTTGGTTTTGCTCTGATTTAGCTTGCTCTTCTAAATGTTTTGTAAGTTTCATTCCAGCATCGTGAAGTATCTCTAACACTTTTGGATCGTTCGTACTATCTTTTATCATTTGAGCCAAGTTCCCTACTAAATCTACCGTGAAGTGATTCATTTCATCCACTGGTAAGTCTTTTGTCCAAAGATTAATACCCAATAAACCCTTATGGTATTGATCCCAAACGCCAATAGAAATGGCCTTAGTCTCGTTTATGCCTTCATTTGGATTTTCCGTAGCATCCCAAAATATCTTATCTGGAATTCTATTTTCGTCTAATTCTACGGTAATATTGATTTCTGACTTGTTCATTCAGTGCTTGTTTTTTTTGCAAAGATAATTTTTTTGCTTTTAGCTCCATGCTAACCGTTTTTAAAATTTAGCTGAATTGCGAAATAAGTCTGTTAAACGGAAATGAACGTGGCTATTAATACCACAATTAAACGTTCTTATTAAAGGTCTACCTAAGTCAATACGTGGTCTATACTCCTACTCACTTACTCAATTTCAGTATCCGGAACGCACCTTGAATTACCAGAACAAAAACAATAGTTCCTATAATCAAATCGGGTTTATTAGAGCTCAACCAGTTTACCAAAACTCCTGCGATGATTACTCCCAAATTGATAATCACATCATTCGATGTAAAAATCATACTTGCTTTCATATGTGCCTGTTCTTTGCTCTTTGACTTTTTGTAAAATATAAAGACATGTTCCATTTGCAATAAGTGCAAAAATAGAAACGATAATCATTGCCGAAAAGTCGGGAAGTTCTTCTGCTCTGAAAAATCGCCTTAAAACTTCCATAAATCCGACAAATGTAAGTGTGATTTGAAAATATCCAGCCAGTTTTGCTATCCGCTTTTTCTTTATAAGCGTTCCTCCAACGGCAAAAAAGCTGATTCCATGAACAAAACTGTCGGCCAACATATCCAAACTATCGGCAACTAGCCCCATAGATTTTGAAATCAGTCCCGTAGTCAATTCGATAATGAAAAACGGCCAATTTCGGTTCGGTATATCAAAGTCTAAATTCACAATACCTGAAATTCCGTCCAATTTCATTCGAATCAGGTTTTCCTCGGAAGGACAGTCCATTTTGGTGATTTCAAATATTGTTTTGTTCACTAAGCCTATAGTCTCGGGATATTGAGCACAGCCTGCTAAAATTAATTTAAACGTAGTAGCAAGAAATAATTTCGGGTAACCTTAATTACTCCCAAAAACTCTCTTCAGTAAATCTGATGTTCTGGCCAATGGGTTTTTCCTGATTTTGGCTTCTTCGTCTGCAATCATAAGAAAAAGGCCGTCAATAGCTTTTTGCGTGGCATAAGCATTCAAATCCGGTTCTATCTTTTTAGAAAAGGGTATCTTATTATAAGTTTTCGCCAAATCGGTATAGTTTTTTGTCGCTCCTGTCTTTCCCAAAGCTTTTTCCACTACAGGCGAAAAAATGGCAATCAATTCAGGCGAAGTGGTTCTTATCAAATATTGCGTAGCAGCATCTTTCTCTCCTTTCAAAATCCCTAGAGCATCAGAAATTGACATTTTACGGATAGCATTCACAAAAATAGGCTTAGCTTCTTTAGCAGCCTCCTCTGCCCCTCTGTTAAGCGTCATGATGAACTTGTCTACTTCACTTCCCAATCCTACTTTTCTTAAGGTATTCTCTACCGTTTTGATATCCTCTGGAAAAGGAATTCTTATTCGAGCATTGCCCAGATAGCCATCTTCCTTAGAAGCTAGATCAGAACCCATAGTAGCTCCTTTCACAAGTGCCTCCTTAAGGCCCGCTGCGATATCCGAGGTACTTAGGCCAACATTTTCTCCTAAAACGGCCTTAGCTATCTTACCAAGATTAATTTTTTGTGCACAGGAATTAAAAATTAAAGAGAAAAAGAGAAGAGGAAGTAAAAAAAATTTCATTTTGCTTTATCGCTTTATTAAGGTATGTTAATTGGAATTTCGCCCTAATTTAAAGAAATTTGAGGCGATACACTTAACAAACGAAAGCCGAGGTGATTTAGTAGTCCAAAGCCCTAGAAATTAACGAACTTTATGAAGCATATTTATGCTGAGGTCATTACCATAGGAGATGAAATTTTATACGGGCAAATTACGGATACTAACAGCCAATGGATAAGTGCTGAACTAGACAAAATTGGAATAAAGACCCTTCGCAAAACTAGTATTGGCGACCATAAGAGTGAAATTCTAGGTATTCTGGAAGAAGCACAAAAGCGAGCAGACGTCTTGATTTTTACTGGGGGCTTAGGTCCTACCAAAGACGATATCACCAAAAAGACGCTAGCTGAGTTTTTTAATGACTCTTTAGAAATCAACGAATTGGCACTGTCTAATGTCATCGAGTTGTTTCAAAGCAGAGGTTTTAAGATAACGGAGATAAATCGTCAGCAAGCAGCCATTCCTACTCGCTCTACCTATTTGAACAATGCCGTCGGTACCGCTCCTGGTATGTGGTTCGATGAAAAAGAGAAAATATTTATTTCTATGCCTGGGGTTCCGTTTGAGATGAAGTACCTTATGGAGCATGAAGTGTTGCCAAGGCTCAGAAAGCACTTCAAAACGCCGTTTATAATTCACAAAATAATCCGAACAGTGGGCATTGGTGAATCTTTCTTAGCAGAAATGATAGAAAGCTGGGAAGATGCCTTGCCCGAACATATTAAACTAGCCTACCTGCCCAGTATGGGTCAAGTTAGGTTACGATTGACAGGAGTTGGAAACAATAAAGAACAGTTAGCGTCGGAATTGAACTCTCAAGCTGAAAAAGTATATCCAATGATAGGTAAAGGCTTATTTAGCAAGGATAATGAAGAATTAGAAGTCGTTATAGGTAAAATGCTACTGGAAAGAAATGCTACTTTATCTACGGCGGAAAGCTGTACAGGAGGATTTCTAGCACACAGCATAACGGCCAATGCTGGAAGCTCAGCTTATTATTTAGGTTCGGTTATTAGTTATTCTAATGATGCTAAGATAGACTTGTTGGGCGTCAATAAAGATACATTGGCCAGTCATGGAGCAGTTTCAGAACAAACTGTTGTACAAATGGCAGAAGGGGCTAGAAAAGCTTTAAAAACCACATACGCCTTATCGACAAGTGGAATTGCTGGCCCAGAAGGTGGAACAGATGAAAAGCCCGTAGGTACTATTTGGATGGCCTGTGCAGGCCCAAATCGCACAATTACAAAAAAAATATTGAGTACAAAGACTCGCATAGTAAACATTCAGTACGGCAGTAAAACTGCTTTGAATCTGTTGAGAAAGATGCTAAGCGAAGACCATGTGAAATAATGTAAAGAGTTCTTATGGCTGAAATTAAAATGAATTTGCCCAGTATGGGCGAAAGTATCTTTGAATGCACCGTCCTAAATTGGTTGGTGAAAGAAGGCGACACCGTGGCCATTGACGACATGATTTTAGAGGTAGCCACAGATAAGATTGACACCGAGATTGGCTCTACCCATGAAGGTAAAATTATTAAGTTTTTGATTAAGCAAGGAGAAATCGCTGCCATTGGCAAACCTTTCTGCATCATAGACATAGATGGAGAAAATGAAATGGAAGCTCATGAAGCTGCCGAAGAAATAGAAAATAATCTTGCCGAGGTAGAAACGAGTATATCTGCTGAAAAGCCAGAGGCATCAACTGATAGATTTTTCTCCCCATTAGTGCTCAGTATTGCAAAAGAAGAAGGTATAAGTCGCTCAGAATTGGAGCGATTAGATGGCACAGGAATGGAAAATCGTGTCACCAAAACAGACATTCTGGCCTTCATAAAAGACGGTAAAAAGAAAGCATTCTTTAAGCTTCAAAAAGAAGAGTTTACTGCTGGTGAAGACACCGTCATAGAAATGGACCGACTTAGAATGATGATTGCCGACAGGATGATTAGTTCTAAGCGAATAGCAGCACATGTTGCCTCATTCCATGAAACAGATATGACGCCGGTCACAATCTGGAGAAATAAATACAAAGACGCCTTTTTTGAAAAGTATGGTGAAAAAATCACTTTCACACCCATTTTGATTCAAGCCGTGGCTAAAGCCATAAAAATGTTTCCAATGATTAATATTCAGGTAGATGTACCACGTATTATAAAAAAAGGAAACATCAACATTGGCATGGCTGTAGCTCTTCCGAATGGTAATTTGATTGTTCCTGTCATTCATAATGCAGACAAATATGATTTACCTGAACTTGCTAAAAAAGTGAATGACCTAGCACAAAGAGCTAGAAACAATAAGTTAAAACCAGACGAACTTATGGGCGGAACTTATACCATAAGTAATATTGGGATGTTTGGTAATTTAGCAGGAACACCCATCATAATGCAGCCACAAGTAGCGATTATGGCTTTTGGAGCTATAGTAAAAAGAGCTTCAGTCATTGAGACACCACAGGGAGATTTGATAGGCGTGCGTCATAAAATGGTTATTTCTCATTCCTATGACCACCGTGTGGTAGATGGTTCATTGGGTGGCCTTTTTGTGAAACAAGTCTCGGATAATTTAGAAAATTTCGATAGCTCTAGAGCTATTTAAGAGGCATGGTTTTTAACTCCTTTGCTTTTCTTATTTTTTTCCCTCTAGTCACTCTACTCTATTTTGCTTTACCCCATAAATACCGTTGGTGGCTCCTCTTAGCCGCTAGTTGTCTTTTCTATGCTTGGTTTAAAGTGGCGTACCTGCTTATTCTAGTTTTTACCATCATTGTAGATTACTTCGCTGGACTTTGGATAGAAAAATCAAAAGGTAAAAAACGAAAATGGGCTCTCATTATCTCTATCATAGCCAATGTAGGGGTTTTGGCCGTTTTCAAATACGCCAATTTTGTACTAGACTCAGCCAATGCCGTTCTATTTAGAATGGGTGAGGGAACCTTTGACTTATGGAACATCTTGCTTCCTATAGGTTTGAGTTTCCATACGTTCCAAGCTATGAGTTATACCATAGAAGTTTACAGAGGTCGAGTTCCGGCAGAGCATAATATTTTCAGATATGCTCTTTATGTGATGTTTTATCCTCAACTAGTAGCGGGTCCTATTGAAAGACCTCAAAATGTAATTCATCAGTTTTACGAAGAGCATAAATTTGACTATCAACGTGTTGTAAGTGGACTCCGATTGATGCTCTGGGGCATGTTTAAAAAAGTTGTCATTGCGGATAGGTTAGCTGTTTTTGTAGATTTGGTTTATGACAACCCACACGAATACAGCGGTTTCCCTATAATTGTAGCTACTGTTTTCTTTGGGATACAGATTTTCTGTGATTTTTCAGGCTATACTGATATTGGATTGGGAGCAGCCAGAGTTATGGGTTTTGACTTAATGAAAAACTTTGATAGGCCCTACTTTTCAAAAAGTATTGCAGAGTTCTGGCGAAGATGGCATATCTCGCTCTCTTCTTGGTTTAAAGATTATGTTTATATCCCACTTGGTGGCAATAGAGTTTCAGAGGCAAGACGCTACTTTAATCTCTTCTTGGTGTTTATGATTAGCGGTCTGTGGCATGGAGCTAGTTGGAATTTTGTAATCTGGGGTTCTCTTCATGGTATTTATTTAGTTGTGGGTCAATTAACAGGAAAGTTTCAACAAAGAGTCATTGGTCTTTTGAAGCAACCTATCCTTCAAAAAATAATTCATGCTAGCCTTGTTTTCACACTGGTAAGTTTGGCTTGGGTGTTTTTCCGAGCACGAACGTTTAGTGATTCATTATACCTTTTGAAGGGTATGATAAAACCTGCTAGCCATTCTGTTTCAGAAGTACTGGCTCTTATTGGTATGCAAGAAGCATTAGTTGCGTTTTTAGCTATTATTTTAATGGAACGAGTGCATTGGATACAACGAAAGGTCAGTTTTTCAGTTTGGTTTGATGGTAAACCTAAATGGTTCAGGTGGAGTGGCTATTACCTTCTATTGGCATCTCTTCTCTTTTTTGCCGTCTATTCAAACGCTCAATTCATCTATTTTCAGTTTTAAATGGAGCAAAAAAAACAATTTCTTAAACTTCTTAAAAGGCTAGTATTATCTACTAGTCCTGTCATTCTATTAGCCCTCTCCTACTTCGTATTTGACCCTTTTCATGTCCTCAAAACCTATGATGCCTATCCAGACAACTATCTAGAAAGCTACAATAGAAACAGGGTCAGTACGCAGGTATTTTTGAATAATAATAAAAAAGAGGCCTACCGTTCATTCATTTTTGGCAGTTCCAAAAGCAGTGTCTTTTATACGCAAGACTGGGCGGCCTACACTGATGATTACAACACTTTTCATTTTGATGCTTCTAACGAGATTATCTCTGGAATTTATGGCAAGATTAAATTCATAGACCGTCAAGAAAATAAGATTGACAACGTCCTTCTGGTATTTGATAGTGAAACCTTCCATTCTACCATTGATACCGCCAATTCTATCATTCATATACAAGATTACAAATGGAGCGGACAGTCCAACTTCCTTTATCAGCTTACTTTCTTCAAAGCTTTTTTCAAAGACATGTACTTCATTAAGTATTTTGACAAGTTAATTTTTAAGACCTATAGACCTTATATGTACGGTGCTTTTGAAAACAAGCACATGCTTTATACACCTATACATAATGACTTTATTTTTCAGGGTTATATAGACCAAATCAGAGCAGATTCCGCTGCTTACTACGCTCGAGACTTGTTTTACGAAAGGAGTATAGAAGAACAAGTGGCTTCTGAAACCATTGCTTCTTATCAGGTCCATTATTTGAATGAAATAAAGACGATTTTTGATAAACATCAGTCTCATTATAAGATAGTTTTTGGGCCAAACTATGACCAGAGAAAGATCAATCCAAAGGATTTAGCCCTGGTCAAAAGTATCTTTGGAGAGGAGCGAGTTTTCGATTTCACTGGCCAAAATAGATATACCAATGAACTCTCCAACTACTATGAGATTTATCACTACAAACCTCTTGTCGCTCGCCAAATTTTGGAAGATATTTATCCTTAAACGCTAAAATGTAACAAGTCTCACAGTCTTAGCCAGCGGCGCTTCTTACCTTTATACTATCAAAAAGTAAACGTGGGACAAACAGAAATAATCGCATATTTTTTATCGGTTTTAGTGGGTATTAGCCTTGGCCTTATTGGTGGAGGAGGTAGTATTCTGACATTACCCATTCTAGTTTATTTCTTAGGTATTAACCCTATTTTAAGTACAGCCTATTCCCTATTTATTGTAGGTAGCACCTCCTTGGTAGGTTCTTATTCTTTTATGAAAAAAGGGCTTATTCACTTTAAAACGGCTCTCATTTTTTCTATCCCTTCGCTATTTTCAGTTTTTGTCACTCGTAAGTTTATAGTTCCTGCCATTCCAGATCATTTATGTAGTCTTGGACATTTTGAGGTCGATAAGAATCTAGCCATCATGCTACTTTTTGCCATTGTGATGTTATTAACATCTTATTCAATGATTTCAAGAAGTAAGCCTGAAGAAAAAAAGTCGGAAGGTCTAAATTTCAATATACCTCTCATTGCCATAGAAGGAGCATTGGTAGGGATCCTTACCGGTTTGGTAGGTGCTGGGGGTGGTTTTCTCATCATTCCTGCTTTGGTCATCTTGGTAAGATTACCTATGAAAATGGCAGTGGGTACCTCTCTACTCATTATTGCTGCCAAATCACTGATAGGTTTTCTGGGAGATGTAGGTACTCAAGAGATTAATTGGTTCTTTTTGCTAAGTTTCACAGCCTGCTCCATCTTAGGAATTTTGCTTGGAAGTTATTTGAATAAGTATATCTCAGGGGAGAAGTTGAAAAAGTCATTTGGTTTTTTAGTTCTTGTCATGGCCATCTACATCCTCCTTAAAGAAATACTCTTTAGATAAACGTTATCTTTGAACATTCAGTTTTTAACCTGATAAGAGAATAATAAGAATGAAAATAGAACAAATATATACGGGCTGCTTAGCACAAGGAGCCTACTACATAGAAAGCAATGGAGAAGTGGCAATCATAGACCCACTAAGAGAAGTAGATCCTTATCTTAAAAAGGCGGAAAAAGAAGGAGCTAGTATAAAATATATTTTTGAAACGCACTTTCATGCCGACTTCGTTTCTGGACACGTGGATTTGTCTAAAAAGTCAGGAGCCCCTATCGTTTTCGGGCCAAATGCCAAAACTGGTTTTGATGCCATTATTGCTAAAGACCAACAGATCTTTGAACTTGGAAAAGTTAAAATAAAAGTGCTACACACTCCAGGGCATACTATGGAATCTACCTGTTATCTTCTGATGGATGAAAACGGTAAAGAAAAGGCTCTTTTCAGCGGAGATACTTTATTTATTGGTGACGTTGGAAGACCTGATTTGGCCCAAAAATCAGATTTAACTATTCAGGATTTAGCTGGTTTTCTTTTTGATTCTCTTAGAACCAAGGTAATGCCTCTGCCAGACCATGTGATTGTTTATCCTGCACATGGTGCGGGTTCTGCTTGTGGTAAAAATATGAGCAAAGAAACCACTGATACATTAGGTAATCAAAAACTTTTTAATTATGCCCTCAGAGCAGATATGAGCAAAGAAGAGTTCATTACTGAAGTAACAGATGGCCTCACTCCTCCTCCACAATACTTTCCAGAAAATGTAAAGATGAATAAAGAAGGTACAGAATCTATCGACGAAGTGATGGCAAGAGGAGCTCAGGCCTTGAGCCCAATTGCTTTTGAAGATGCTGCCAATGAAACTGGTGCTGTCATCTTAGATACCCGAAATCCAGAAGACTTCGCCTTAGCATTTATTCCTAACTCTACGAATATTGGCTTGAATGGGCAATTTGCTCCTTGGGTAGGTGCATTAATCCCTGATTTAAGACAAGAAATATTACTGGTCACCGAAGAAGGTAAAGAAAAAGAAACCGTGATAAGATTAGCTAGAGTAGGTTATGATAAAACAATCGGCTACTTAAAAGGCGGCATAGCGGCATGGAAAGCTTCTGGCTCCGAAGTAGATAGCATCCTGTCCATAGATGCAGCTGAGCTATCCAAAAGAATGCAGTCTGGAAACGAAATAAACGTGATAGACGTAAGAAGGCCCAGTGAGTATGAGGCCGAACATGTAGAAGACGTTCCAAGCTTTCCCCTTGACTATATCAATGACAATATGCCCGATCTAGATAGAAATAAGACTTATACTGTTCACTGTGCAGGTGGCTATCGCTCAATGATTGCCTCTAGTATACTAAAAGCCCGCGGTTTTGATGTCATAGATGTAAAAGGTGGCTATGCTGCCATTTCAAAATCTGAATTATTTAAGAGCAGCGTTATTATTTGTCCATCTACGTTGAAGTAAGATTTGAAACTTAAGGATATTATGAAAGCCTTAACCTTAAAGGTCAGCCCTTTTTTTAAGTAGCTCATAAAGAGATACCTACGTATCATTTTTTTACCCATACCTTCACAAACGATGTATCCTCCTCTTCAAAACATATATTTTATGCCCGAAGACAAAACGTAAAAACAAACGACATAGGGAAATGGAAAAAATAAACCGAAAAAAGCATTGGGAGCATATCTACCAGACGAAAGAACTTAAAGACGTAAGTTGGTTTCAACCAACACCAAAAGCTTCATTGGACTTCTTCAAACAATTTAATGTGTCAACTGCAGCAAAAATAATTGATATTGGTGGTGGCGACAGTTTTTTAGTTGATCATTTACTAGACTTGGGTTATCAGGACATTTCAGTTCTTGATATTTCATCCCTAGCAATTGACAGGGCAAAGCAACGGATAGGAAAACGGTCCAAAAAAGTAAATTGGATAGTTGCAGACGCTGCAAACTTTATCCCGACAGAAAAATATGACTTTTGGCACGACAGAGCAGCCTTTCATTTTTTGACAGACGAGCAAGAAATTTCTTGTTACCTAGAAACGGCTCAAAAGCATATTAATCCAACAGGCATTTTGGTCATCGGAACATTTTCTAAAGAAGGACCGCAAAAATGCAGCGGTATTGAAATCAAACAATATTCTGAAACGACAATGACTGACCGACTGAAAAAGTTATTTCAAAAATTAATTTGTGTAACAGTTGACCACAAGACACCTTTCGACACCATTCAAAATTTTGTGTTTTGCAGCTTTAAAAAGTTAAAAACGGCCTGAGAAGACACTTAAATATATAAAGCTGTATGTTACACTATTAGCACATTGCGGGATGGTTGATACTTCTAAAAAGCAGTTAGTCCTCTGGCAAAACCTTCAAAAGAAAGAAGCAGGTCAGACCCAAAACCCAAAACTACCGCGCCACTATAGCTATTTCCTCTGCTGATAAATCATATAATTGATACACCAGCTGGTCTATTTCTGCCTCTAATGCAGAGGTATCTACAAATGAGTTTTCTTTTTTTGGGATAGGATTTAGTTGACTAATTTAACCAGGATTTCTTCTTTATCACTTACAATAGTAAAGTCCTTAAAATAAGCGAAACTAGGTTCGAAAAAATCGCTACTAAGTTTTGATAATATTTCTTTGAATAAGAAGAAAATTAGACTGTGGTTTAAAATACCAAGAAGTGAAATATCAAATTTTGTTATTATAAAGCGTTTTTGATTCTTATAAGAGTTTCCACCTTTAAGTACAAACTCTGGTTGTTTACAAATATTGGGATAAATGAATTCTAGCACTTCTTGTATGTAGGGTTCGGCTATTTCCTTATAGAAAAATTCTGTCTTAGAACTTCCCAAAGTTCCGTTTTCAAAAGCTTCAAATTACTTAACAAGGTTTTTGTTTTCGGCAAATAATTTTTCAAAAAGCTGTGCGTCAAAAATGAACCACTCTTGCACATTAGTGACTACCAAGTGCTTAATTTCTAGATTCTTATGCTGGAATCTTTCCCCTAAGAAATAGCGTAAAACTTCATGCAAAGCCTTGACATTGAGCTTGTCCTTTCTCAACATCTCCGTTTTGTTCCCCTACTTTTTGGTCTCTATTATTACGCCAACAGAAGATTTCGCGGTCTTATCATTGTGGCTGACTAAACCTTGACGATTATGAATGTTGATAAAGTGCTTTCCTTCATAATAGGTTTAGTTCAAAAACCTATTAGTGAAGTTTTTATGAAATTCTTCATATTACTCTGTATGCTGAGCAGAAGTATCAATAAGCCTAGTGAGATTGGCCATTTTAACCTCAATTTCCGTACGGTCGGGTTTAACTTTTAGAAAGGCTTTATTGCGTGTTCTTTGGGTTTCAAGGATTTCAGTAGTCGACAATATAGAAAATAGTGGGCTTTATGATCTAAGAATCTAGATAACAATTTTCGGTGAACCCCTAAAACTTAAGACCGACTCTATTTTATCCTAGTATTTCGGGTATCCTCATCGCTGCAATGCTCCTTTTCTATCATTATAAAGTCATAAAATTGAACCTCTTTTCATTTATCTAACAATTTATAGTATTAAATAAAGTTTCTATTAATTCAAAAGAGATTTTAATTAATCATATAGACCATCACTTAATATTATTATTTCATTTGTCTCAATATTTAAAACAAGGTTTTGAAACTAAGAAAATACACAGCATCACTGCTTATTTTTGCACTTGGATTCTCCATTTCAAGTCCGTATTTTCTCCCATTACAGTCTTTTTATTTTCAAAACGAGCTAAGTGTAAGTCAAAAAGAAGAAGCTAATTCTTTTTGTAAATTCATTTGGCTACTAGAAGATTCTCAAGAAGTAGAGGAAGATTCTGAAGGTGGAGATGTTACAGAAAAAGAGCTTTCTAACTTATCCGATTTATTCTCCGACACGTTACAATCTCTTCATCTTCAGCACTCAAGAGCTACTCAGAT